>JAOPXA010000041.1 GCA_025965395.1 Nocardioidaceae bacterium
TCGGCGGAATGAACCATCGCCCTCCGGGCAGCGCCCAGGACGCGACGTTCACGCTTCGCGCCGAGAATGGCGACCGGATCCGCTTCGCTTCGTCCTCGAAGGGATCGCTCGATGATCTCAAGACGCAAGCCACCTCGTGGGCGGACGTGTTCGGCGGGTCACTCTCTCGCCGCAAGCTTTCGGTCTTCGTCCGCAGCCATCCCGCTCAGCAATTCGAGCTCCGCCTGACCGTCCGGATCGGCCAAGAAATGCGTCGAATCACGATGCATCCCGACTACCTCAGTTCCATTCTCTCGCGGATCAACCGTTAGAGTTGCCGTCATGACGAGGAGAGTGCAGGCCGTTAACTACCGCTCAACTCTCGATCGACGGCTGCTCAACGGATGAGGCTGACGGTCGTTGCGCACTTTGATCCGCAAGGAATGCTCGCGCCTCATGTGGCTCGCCAACTCGCCGAGCTAGCTGCGTCTTCTGACAAGTTGGTCGTCACCACGACGTCCGCTCTCACCGACGACGCCCGAGCCCAAGTGCGGTCCCTTGCAGAACTCCACGAACGGCCAAACTATGGCCAGGATTTCTATGGCTGGAAAGAAGCCATCGATCGGCATTTCGACGCGGACACCTACGACGAGCTCGTCCTGACCAACGACACGTATGTGGGCCCCGTCCGCCCCTTCGAGAGCATCACGACCGAAGCCGCCAAGACTGATTTCGATGTCTGGGGAATCACGGACTCGCTGCGACGCGAGCACCACATTCAGAGCTACCTGCTGTTCTTCACTCCCCCGACGCTGAAGTCTGAGACCTTCCGCGTGTTCTGGCGCGATCTCAAACCAGAGAAAGACCGCAACACGGCCATCGCGACGCAGGAGATCGGACTCAGCAAGGCACTCCGCAACGGTGGGTTCAAGATCGGCGGAATCTTCACGCCCACCCCCAAGGAGGCCGCGGTCGGCCAGTTGCGCAGGCGTCACTGGCACAAGATGCGCAGCGATCTGTGGCCCGAGTTCTTCCAAGCACCCCCGGCCAAGGAGGGCGCTGCCCCAGAGTCTGAACCCGAGACGGAGCCTGAAAACAAAGTGACGTGCTACGCCGATGCGGTCCTGGACCACGGACGCATGCCGCTCGTGAAGTTCGACGTCTTGCGCTACGACCCCTACTGGCTCGGATCTGACGCGTTGCTGACCGCCTGCGAAGAAGCATTCCCCACGCATTTCGAAGGCGTCCGGGACTATCTCGCCCGAACCAAGCCGTTCTACCGGCGTCGTGTCTACGAAAACTACGGGAGTCACGATCTCTCGTTCTGGGCTCGCCGCAGGATCGGATACGCACGATGAGCGCGCGCCAGGACGTCGCCAAGGGCATCGGCAGGGCCGCGCGCAGATCCAGGTTCCTGCGCACGCGGCTTCGCCGTCGAGACTGCACCAAATACATCGACAGGTTGGCCGGATGCGGCATCTTCGACCTTGACTACTACTCTCTCCAAGCGGGTCAGACGTTCTCATCAATCCTTGACGCCGCCTCAGACTATGTTTATCAGGGCCAATATTTCGGCCACTCGCCCAATCCGTTCTTCGAGGGGCGCGACCTCGCTGCGCCCCATGATCATCCGGACATGCCGCCCTTCGTATGGTTCCTCTCCCGGCCGCGACGGCTGGCGCGCAAGACCGCCAATCCGCTATGGGATGTGCGTGCCTACGCGGCAGAGCACCCCGATGCGCGACGCCATCGCTACGGGCCCTTGGGACACCTGTGGGAGAGATTGACACCCGAGACGATCATCGACATCAGGGGCCTCGAAGGGATCACGCAGCGGCCTTGGTCGGAGGTTCGCGCGATCATCGAGCAGTCGGCAGGTCAGTGGGCCCTGCAGAGCCGCCTGGGAAGCGAGGTGCGCTTCACGAGTGACGAGAGCGTGGTGGCGCTTACGCACGTCACTGCGAAGGTGACGCGGCAGACACCACCGTCGTCGCACCCGCTGGTCTCGATCGTCATGCCCACGTGGAACAGAGCGGACCGTCTCCGGACAGCCATCGACTCAGTCTTGGCGCAGAGCTCTGACAACTGGGAGCTGATCGTCGCCAACGACGGGTCCACCGATGACACCGCTATCGTGCTCGGTCTTCTGAGCTCTCGAGATCCGCGCATTCGGGGTCTTGATCTTCCCCATCGAGGTGTCAGCGCTGCGCGGAACAGTGCTCTGCAGCTCGCCCGAGGCACCTACGTCGCCTTCCTCGACTCCGACAACACGTGGCAACCCGAGTTCGTCGAGACCATGGCGAAGGAGATGCAGCGCCGTGACGTCGAAGCGGCGTTCTGCACCATCAAACGCATACGCGACCAGAACTCTGACTTCAGAATGTTCGAGGGGAGCCGCGATCACCTCTTGCAGGGCAACTTCATCGACCTCAACGCGCTGGTCGTCTCTCGTGACCTGATCGACTCAGTCGGAGGATTCGACGAAGACTTGCGTCGCTGCGTCGACTTCGATCTCGCGCTGAGGATCGCTGAGCACGAAGACATTCAGCACGTGCCCTACGTGGGCGTCGAGTACGCAGATTCGTTCGAGGACGACACGCGCATCTCGGTCACAGAACCGTTGGCCTGGTCGTCACTCGTGCGTCAGAAGCACGAAATCGACTGGCCCACCGAGCAGCAGAAAAGTCGTGTCGCCGGGCGGACGAGCATCGTGCTCCCGTTGCTCGGATCGTATGCGCGCCATGCCGATCTGTTTGACGAGATCCGCACTTTGGCAGAGACCGACGATGTCGAGCTGATTCTGGTCGGGCTCAGCGTCGAGCGCCTCACCTGGACGAAGATGACCGCGCTTTCCTTGGCCGGGCTGTCCGTAAAGA
>JAOPXA010000047.1 GCA_025965395.1 Nocardioidaceae bacterium
ACTTCGACAAGCGTCGAGCAGCCTTGTTCACGCTTCTCGCTCACGCCTCGACCGGGGTCTTCTGGTGGCAGTATGTGCGTCTCTTCTTCGGCTCGACGCTCCGCTTTTTTGGCTTCCTGATCGCTCAGTCACCCGAGGACGCCGGCGACGAGCTGCATGCGGTCCGCGCGGTCTACCTGCATCCCGCCCGCCTCAAGGCCGCCCGCCACCGGCGCAAGCTCGCGAGCAAGGACGGCACGGCCGACACGGTTCGCAAGCTCAGACCGGGCCCCTTCTTGCCGTACCAACATGGTCTTGACTCGGCTCGCGGCGCTCTCACGTCAGCGATACGCCCCGAGCAAGCCGAGATCACCGGTCGCCGCTCGATCGGATTTGATGCGACCGGCGATGAGGACGACGAGCCGATCCAGGTGCCGTCGCTCTGGCAACGACGCCCGTGGTTCGTCGCGTTCCTCCTGCTCACGGCGCTCGCCTTGCTGGCCGGCCGGGATCTCTGGGGAAGTGGCCCGCTCCACGGTGGCGCGCTGCCCGCTGCACCCCAGTCGGCCGGAGGCTGGTGGGAGCTCTACTTCGAACGTTGGCACGCCGTAGGCATTGGCAGTGATGTGGCAGCTCCCGCCTTTGTGTGGGTGCTGGGGATCGTGGCGATTCCGGTCTGGTTCTCGCCCGACCTGCTGATCAGCGCGCTGATGATCTTCGCGGTTCCCGCAGCCGCGCTGGGTGCGCATCGTCTGGGTCGCCGGCTCACGGATCGGCGCCGCCTCAGGATGCTGTGGGCGCTCACGTATGCGTTGCTGGTCGTCGCTTCCGGTGCCATCGGGCAGGGCCGGATCGGCACCGTCGTCGCCTTGGTGGTCTTGCCGGTCCTCGTCAACAGCCTCCTCGCGCTGCGTGCCAAGCCCCATTGGCAACAAGGTCTGAGGTTGGGACTGTGGCTGACGACGATCACGGCATTCGCGCCGATCGTCTACCTGCCAGCGCTGGTTGGATTCATTGCCGTGGGTGTGCGGCGTTCGCGTGCCACCTGGGTGAGCCTCGCGCTTGCGGCGGCCCTTCCGTGGGTCCTGGTGACCGAGTGGATGATCCAGCGCGTGGTCGCCCCGAGCCGTTGGTGGTGGGAAGCCGGGCTTCCCGACGGGAGCATCGTGCCGACGGCCTGGCAGCTCGTCATGGGACGCGCGGGTGGGGCAAGCGTCGCACCGGCGTGGCTGAGCATCGGCATCGTCTTGCTCGGCTGCGCAGCACTCCTCCGTGCCAAGGAGCAGCCCGCCGTGTGGTGGTGCTGGGCCGTGGCCTTGGTCGGTCTGGCCGCCGCAACTCTAGGTCGCTACGCCACGGTGCATACCGGTGCCAACGAGTTCGACTTCGACGCCTGGGTCGGTCTGCCGTTGACGCTGTGGCTCGCGGGCCTTGCCACCGCAACCTTGGTGGCGGCCGATGCCACGAAGTTCGACGGCCGTACGGCACGGCTCGCGCTCGTGGTCGCGCTGATCGCTCCGCTCGGCATCGCCGGCTGGTGGCTCGTACGTTCCGATGACGGGCTCCTGCGTCGTGGGCCGGTCGATGACGTGCCCGCGTACTTGACGTCGCAAGGCGACAACGGTGTGCGCACCCTCGTCCTCGAGGGCACGTTCGCCAAGGGCGTCGGCACCTCGGTCGTTGCAGGCAACGGTTTGCATCTTGGCGAGGAGGCCGTCCTCCCGCCGCTCGACGCCACCTCCGATTTCAATGCCTTGGTTGCTCGCATCTTGTCCAACCCTTCCAGTGCTGACACGGAAGCGTTGGCTGGCTATGGGGTCGCTGCGATCTATGCCCCCGCCGATGTCGATCCCGCGCTCGAGGAACGGATGGATGCGGCTCCTGGACTTTCGCCGTCCGGTAGTCCCGACCCGCAGGCCCGCGTGTGGCTTGTCGATACCAAGCCCGTGCTCGACGATGCGGGTGGCAATTCGTTGCGCTGGTTGATTGCCCTGTTGCACACCTTGCTGGGCGTGGTTGCGTTCGCGTTGACCGCTCCGATCCGGAAGCGGGTGCGTCGATGAGTCGAGCAAAGAATGCGATTCGCTTCCTGCCCCTTGCAGTGGCGGCCGTGCTTGCCTTAGTCGCCGTGCTCGTCTCGCCCGCGACGAGGTCCACCGCACGACCCCCGGCCAACGTGGCGGTCACACAGACCACACTGGCCTGCCCTCTCCTGGAGTCGGCAAACGACGTCGCGCTGGGCCAGGTGGTCGCTCGATCTGATGCTAAGACGGCCGCTGAGCTTCGTCCTGGCTCATCCAAGATCGCTGGACTGACTGGCAATCCGGGCTGGCTGCAGCAACGCCTCCAGCCTGATGGTTTGGCGAGTGCGGTCATCCGGCGCGTCGATCCCGACGGGGCGGGCACGGTTGCCTTCACGTCAGGCGTGGCATCCGCCAAACTCGGCGGCGGGCTGTCGCTCGAGCAATGCTCCGGGGCTCGCCCAGAATCGTGGTTTGTCGGCGCCGGTTCCACCACCAGACACTTTTCGACGTTGCGCTTGACCAATCTTGGTGACTCCCGAGCCGTGGTGGACGTGCAACTGTTCGGCGTCGACGGCGCGGTCGAGGTGCCCAAGGGCAAGGGCATCGTGCTGGAGTCCCAAGAGGTCCGGAGCATCGACTTGGCTTCCATCGCTTCTGGCGAGAACGAGCTTGCCGTCGAAGTCGTTGCTCAGCGTGGTGCCGTTGCCTCATCGATGCTCGACTCGTCAACATCGGTCTTTCGCGGCACCGACTGGAACGGCTCGTCAGCGTCGCCCTCGCGCGACGTGACGATCTCGGGCATCTCCGCAGGCGCCACGGGCCGCACGCTGCTGTTGGCAAATCCTGGTAACGACTCCGCCACGGTCTCCGTCAGCGTGGTGAGCGCCAAGGGCACCGCGGTCTTGGAGGGCCTTAACGACGTCAACGTGTCGGCGGGCTCGGTCAAGGCCGTGAATCTGCCGCAGACCATCGGCGCCGATCCGGTGAGCCTTCGACTGGCGTCGTCGGCCCCGCTCACGGCTTCCGTTCGAAGCTCGCCCACCAACGTGGACTTCAGCTACGCAGCCGCGACCGAACCTCTCACTGGCCCGTCAGTGGTTCCGCTCACGCTCGGAAGAACCTTCGGGGCGAGCAACGTCCGGATCATGGCCGCCCCCGCAAGCACGAGCGACGCTACAACGGTGGAGCTCGAGGCGTTCGACTCTTCGCTTCGTTCGCTGGGTACGACCAAGGTCGATCTGCCCGCCGGTGAGACGACCACCATCGATCCGTCCAAGACCGGACTGTTCAGCTCGGACGCTCTTGCTTTCATCGTGCTGACGCCGAGCGCCCCTGTCGTAGCCGGGATGACCGTCGCGGCTGGCTCGCAAGTCACGGCACTACCGCTCCGCGATGCCCCCCTCGAGGTTTTGGCCCCCAGCGTGTTCTCGAACGGCTGACCGCCCCGCCACAAGGCCTTACCCCGCGATTTGGAGATTTAGCCGCGCATCACGGCGACTCCATACGCGTACAAGTATCCAAATCGTGGGGATTCGGGAACGGGACTGGGGAAGAGGATTGGCGAAGTGGGGGAGCGGATGCGAGCACTTAGATCCGCGGGTCGAGCTCCTCGGGCTGGCACACGCAGATCTCGGCGCAACGCTCGAGCAGCGTCGCCCATACCCACTCCGAGATCTCGTCAGGATGCGAGCCGCGTTGTGTCATGGGCATCCGAAAAAGCACGAGCCTTGTCATGGGCCCCGGCACGATGGTGCTCAGCGGCACCTCTTCGTCCCAATCCTCTGGAAGCAGCGGTGCTTCCTCGACCGCGATCTCGATGTGTTGAAGGCGCTCGCCGTTCTTGCGTCGCATATGTGCGCTCGCGTCGCGCACGATGCGGTCGAACTCGTCTCGTCGCGACGCATCGATAGGCACGCCGCGCGGCGACAGGGGGCCGGGCAGAGACATCTTGCCGCGCTTTCCACGTCCGCGCCGATCTCGCATCCTCCCGGTGCGGGGACCGGTGACGACTCCCTTGAGGGGTTCCATGCGGTGAGCCTAACTCCTTGCCTCTCAGCGAGGCGATAACCTCTACGAGTGAGTCTTGCTCGTCGCTGTTCGCGCACCGCGTGCCAGCAGCATGCGATAGCGACCCTCACATTTGTGTATGCCGATCAGACCGCCGTTCTCGGTCCGCTCGCTACCTACGCCGAGCCGCACAGCTACGACCTGTGCGCCGCGCACAGCCAGCGGCTCTCGGCTCCGCGCGGTTGGGACGTTCTGCGCCTTGCTATCGACCCGATCGACGACAGCCTCGATGACGACGACCTTCTTGCTCTGGCTGATGCCGTGCGCGAGGTGGGTCGCCAAACAGTGCCGTCGCCCAGTCCGGCCCAAGGGTCCGCGCCGAAGACCTCCCACCTGCGCATCCTCAAGCCCCACGAGGGTGGTGCGTGAGCATCGATCCGCGGCTCGCAGCGGTCATCAAGGCGTATGACGTGCGCGGTCGTTCCCCGGAAGAGCTGGACGACGAGCTCGCCGCGGCGCTCGGTGTCGCCTTTGCCGAGGAGACGCAGATCGCCGGAGGTGGCACGGCGGTCATCGGGCACGACATGCGGGAAACGTCGCCCCTCCTAGTCGCCGCCTTCATCGACGGCGTGACCTCGACGGGCGCCTCGGTCATCGACATCGGTCTCGCCTCGACGGACCTCCTCTACTTTGCCTCCGGCACCTGGGACATCCCCGGCGTCATGGTGACGGCGAGCCACAACCCGGCCGCCTACAACGGCATCAAGCTGTGTCGGGCAGGTGCCCGCCCGATCGGCCTCGATACGGGCTTGTCCGCCATGGCCACCCGCGCCGATGAGATCCTCAATGGCCCGCGACCCTCCCGTCCCGCCACCGCCGATGTCACCACTCGCGATGCTCTCAGCGCATATGCCGAGCGGCTCCACGAGCTGGTCCCCATCCCTCCTGAGCGTCGCCTCAAGATCGTGGTCGATGCCGGCAATGGCATGGCCGGCCACACCGCACCCGCTGTGCTGTCCTCCCTCAATGCCGAGATCGTGCCGATGTACTTCGAGCTCGACGGCAATTTCCCCAACCACGACGCCAATCCGCTCGACGCTTCCACCTTGGTCGACCTGCAGGCTGCGATCCGCGAGCATGGCGCCGACATCGGCCTCGCGTTCGATGGCGACGCCGATCGCTGCTTCGTCGTCGACGAGCGCGGCGAGTTGGTCACGCCCTCGACGATTACTGGCCTGGTGGCCAAGCGCTACCTCCAGACATACCCGGGCGCCACAATCCTGCACAACGTGATCACCTCGAAGTCCGTGCCCGAGATCGTGCGCGAGAACGGCGGCACTCCCGTACGCACTCCGGTCGGGCATTCGCTCATCAAGGCCGAGATGGCGCGCACTGGCGCCGTGTTCGGTGGCGAGCACTCGGGCCACTTTTACTTCAGTGAGTTCTTCCTCGCCGACTCCGGAATGATTGCGGCCCTGCACGTGCTCGCGGCGCTTGCAGAGACGCAAGGTCCGCTGTCGGACCTCATGACCAGCTATGAGCGGTATGCCGCGTCGGGGGAGATCAACAGCACCGTCCTCGATGCTGCCGCCACCGTGCGAGCCATCGCCGACGCCTACGCAGACGACGATCTCGACCGGCTCGACGGGCTCACCGTGACGGCACCGACGTGGTGGTTCAACGTCCGCGCCTCCAACACCGAGCCGCTTCTACGCCTCAACGTCGAAGGTGACGATGAGACCATCATGGCGACTGTGCGCGACGAGGTGCTCGCGATCATCCGCGGAGGTAACGCATGAGCATCGTCGATATCCTTGTCTGCCCCGACTGCCGTTCGACGCTTTCCGTCGACTCCTCGCGCGACGAACTGGTCTGCGGAACCTGCCAGCTCGCCTACCCTGTTCGTGACGGCGTACCCGTCATGATTGTCGACAAAGCTCGAAAACTGGAGACCTCCTAATGTCAGCTGAAGGTGGCAACAAAGCCGTCGTTGCGGCGCTGCTTGCCAACACCGGCATCGCGCTTACGAAGTTCATCGCCTACCTGATCACGCACTCGGCCTCGATGCTGGCTGAGTCGATCCACTCCCTCGCGGACGCCGGCAACCAGGTTCTCTTGCTGGTCGGTGCGAAGCGATCCAAGCGTGAAGCCACGGAGGAACATCCCTTCGGTTTTGGCCGTGAGCGTTACATCTACGCCTTCATCGTCTCGATCGTGCTCTTCACCGTCGGCGGCTTGTATGCGCTGTATGAGGCCGTCCACAAGATCAACGAGCTCCGCGCCGGGCACGAGCCTGAAGGCAACTTCCGCTGGATCTCGTTGGTCGTGCTGGCTATCGCCATGGTCATGGAGAGCTTCTCCTTCCGCACGGCGATCGTGGAGTCCAACAAGGTCCGTGGCGCCAAGGGATGGGTGCCGTTCGTGCGCGGGGCGAAGGCTCCCGAGCTTCCGGTGATCCTGCTCGAAGATCTTGCTGCGCTGACCGGTCTCGTCATCGCCTTCGTGGGTGTCTCGCTGACGCTCCTGACAGGCAACGAGTACTTCGACGTCGTGGGTGCCGGCGTGATCGGCGTGCTCCTCATCGTCGTGGCGATCACCTTGGCCATCGAGGTCAAGAGCTTGCTCATCGGCGAGTCCGCGACCAAGGAAGCGATCGAGAGGATCAAGGCCGCGATCCTCGGCACTGAAGGCGTCGAGCACATCATCCACATGAAGACGCTCCACATCGCGCCTGAGGAGCTGTTGGTGGCCGTCAAGATCGGCATTCAAGGCACCGCACTCGGCGCCGATGTAGCCGCCACGATCGATGCAGTCGAACGCAATCTTCGGGCAGCCGAACCCATGGCGACCCAGATCTTCATTGAGCCTGACATCTATCGCGCCGACTACGTCCCCGAAGCCCGCCCCGAGGCCCCGTCAGCCCCGAGCCACTAACCCTCACACCCCGCGCCACCCACCCGTCGGATTCCCGTGAGGCCATGGGACCGCGACTCATCCAATGGCTTGCAACCCATTGGATGAGTCAACAACCCGTGGTGGGTGCTGCCCACGGTTGGCGTTCGTCGCGACCGTGGACAGTCACCTAGGCCGAATGTTGCGGGGACCGGTACGATTGAAATCATGCATTACAAAGTCGCTGACCTGTCCCTTGCCGATTTCGGCCGCGCAGAAATCGTGCTCGCCGAGCACGAAATGCCTGGCCTCATGGCTATGCGCGATCGCTATCGCGGCCTCGCCCCGTTGAAGGGTGCCCGGATTGCCGGATCCTTGCACATGACGATCCAGACCGCTGTGCTCATCGAGACACTCGTCGACCTAGGCGCGGACGTCCGCTGGGCAAGCTGCAACATCTTCTCGACCCAAGACCACGCTGCCGCGGCTGTCGTCGTCGGTCGCGACGGCACCATTGACAACCCCCAGGGTGTGCCGGTTTTTGCGTGGAAGGGCGAGACCCTCGCCGAGTACTGGGACCTCGCTGAAGAGATGCTCATCTGGCCCGGCGACCAGCAGGCCAACATGATTCTCGACGACGGTGGCGACGCCACGATGCTCGTCCACCTCGGCACCGAGTTCGAGAAGGCCGGTTCGGTCCCTCCGCTCGACAGCACGGACAACATTGAGTTCAAGGAAGTCCTTAGGGTCCTGGCACGCAGCCTCGAGCAGGATCCCCAGCGCTGGACCACCATCGGCGCCGGCATCCTCGGCGTCACCGAAGAGACCACGACCGGCGTTTTGCGCCTCTACGACCGCTTCCGCGATGGCACGCTGTTGTTCCCCGCGATCAACGTCAACGACTCGGTGACCAAAAGCAAGTTCGACAACAAGTACGGCACGCGCCACTCGCTCATCGACGGCATCAACCGCGCGACCGATGTCCTCATCGGTGGCAAGGTCGCGGTCGTATGTGGTTACGGCGACGTCGGCAAGGGCTGCGCCGAGTCGCTCCGTGGTCAAGGTGCTCGCGTCATCGTCACTGAGATCGACCCGATCTGCGCGCTCCAGGCCGCCATGGACGGATTCCAGGTCGCCCAGCTTGAGAGTGTCCTGCCTCAGGCAGACATCATCATCACCGCCACCGGCAACAAGGATGTCGTCACGGTCGATCACTTCGCGGCCATGAAGCACCAGGCCATCGTCGGCAACATCGGCCACTTCGACAACGAGATCGACATCGCCGGCCTGACGGCCATCCCGGGCGTCGTGCGCGAGACCATCAAGCCCCAGGTCGACGTATGGACGTTCGCCGATGGCCACAAGATCATCATGCTGAGCGAAGGCCGTCTGCTCAACCTTGGCAACGCGACCGGTCACCCGTCGTTCGTGATGTCCAACTCGTTCACCAACCAGGTGCTCGCGCAGATCGAGATCTTCACCAAGGCCGATCAGTACCCCCTCGGCGTCCATGTGCTCCCCAAGCACCTAGACGAAGAAGTCGCCCGCCTCCACTTGGGCGCGCTTGGTGCAGAGCTCACCGAGCTTTCGAAGCAGCAGGCCGAGTACCTCGGAGTCGACGTC
>JAOPXA010000016.1 GCA_025965395.1 Nocardioidaceae bacterium
GCCGCTCCTGACAGAACGTTCTTTACCTTGGCCAGCTTGACGGAATGGTCGGGCCGGCCCGCCCAAGCAGCAATCACCGGGGGCGCAATCGGGACGTTGGTCACGCCCTCGCGCTGGATGGCGTCGAGGACACCGTCAGGATCGAATCCGTCGACTAGCACGACCTTCGCGCCTTGGCGCGCGGCCTGACCGAGGATCGCATTGAGCGCATACATGTGAAAGATCGGCAGCAGCCCCAGCACGATTGCACCCGGGGGCATCGTCGTGGGCTCGACGGCGGCCACTTGCTCAATGTTGGCGATCAGCGCGCGATGCGTGAGCATCACACCGCGGGGATTGCCACTCGCATCGGCCGTGTAAGGCAAGGCGGCGAGGACTTCCGGGTCGGTCGGGGACGGTGGCGTCACCCCCGATGCACGAGCCAGGACGTCGGCGATGGCAAGCTCGCCGCGCTTGGCCTTGGTGCCTGAGACGACGACTTGCGGTCCGTCACTGCCCAGCTTCAGGGCGCGAATCACCTCCACGCCAACCGCGTCGGTCAGGACGACGCGCAGGCCTGAGTCGGTGATGATGTGGGCGGCTTCGGACACATACCCGCGGGGGTTGATCGGGACGACGACATAGCCCGCGCGGACGATCGCGAAATAGGCGGTGACCGACCCGATCGAGTTGACCGCAGCCAACCCGACGCGATGCCCAGCGACGAGTCCCAGCCCCGACAGGGCGCTCGCAAGTCGGTCGATGGCCGCATCCAGCTCGGCCCACGTGATACCTGGCATCTTGGCAGCATCTTCGACGAGCGCGCGGCCTTGCGGTGAGCTCGCGGCTCGGCTTCGTACGTAGTCACTGACGTTCGCAGGCACCATAGGAGTCAACCATAGAGTCATGCGCCGTCGAACGGTTAGGCTCTAGGAATGCCGGGCCCCTCAGCACCGAAGAACAGCCCGAATCTGCGGTCGCGCTCCGTCCTCGCTGGGCAAGCATCCGCCTCTGCGGCGGAGGTCGAGTCCGCCCTCGCGACAGAGCAGGACCCGCGCGTAGCGGCCTTTTTCGACGTCGACAACACCCTCATGCAAGGTGCCTCGATCTTCCATCTGGCCAGAGGCCTGCACCGACGCAAGTACTTCACGACGCGTGACATCATGCGTGCCGCCTGGCAGCAGTTCTACTTCCGGGTGATCGGCGTCGAAGATCCCGAGCATGTGGCCGAGGCGCGCGCGTCGGCGCTCGCGTTCATCGCCGGCCACAAGGTCTCCGATCTCGAGGAGGTGGGCGAAGAGATCTTCGACGAGCACATGGCTCACAAGATCTGGCCGGGCACCAGGGCGCTCGCCCAAAGGCACCTCGATCACGGCGAGCGGGTCTGGCTCGTGACAGCGGCCCCGATCGAGATCGCCACGACGATCGCGGGCCGGCTCGGCCTGACGGGTGCGCTCGGCACGGTCGCCGAGCACAAGAACGGCGTCTACACCGGACACATGGTCGGCGAGATGCTCCACGGCGCCGCCAAGGCCGAAGCGGTTGCGGCGATCGCCGAGCGCGAGGGTCTCGACCTGGCGCGCTGTTACGCATACTCCGACTCCCACAACGACCTCCCCATGCTGTCGATGGTGGGCAATCCCTGCGCCGTCAACCCTGACTCGAAGCTGCGCGAGTATGCCAAGCGCGAAGGGTGGCAGGTTCGCGACTATCGCACGGGGCGCAAGGTCGCCAAGATCTCGGCCAAGGGCGCCGCGACTGCGGGCGTCCTGTTCACGGGCGTTGTCGTCACCAAGAAGCTGATTCGCCGATCACGCTGACGACTTCGCCGTGCTGGGTTAGGCTCGAGTGGTTCCGACGGGGGGTTGGACATGGCACCAGAGCCGTACGCAATGCTGCGCGCCGCGCTTGCGTTCGCTCGCGCCCATCCGCACGCCTCCCCCCGAGCATTCGGGCTTGCGCTTTCCCTGGCCGACACCTCGCCGCATGGCGTCTCGACCCCCGGCTCGCCTGGGTGGGGTCGCACTCCTGACGCCGAGGCTCAGCGCCTCGTCGCGCTGGTCGACCTCGCCCGAGCCGGTGACGCCGAGGCATTTGGGCAGCTCTACGACCACTACGTCAGTGGCATCTTCCGGTTCGTCTACTACCGCGTCGGCACCAACGCCCTCGCCGAGGACCTGACGAGCGAGACCTTCACGCGCGGGCTTCGCTCGATCCAGAAGTTCCAGTGGCAGGGAAAGGACTTCGGCGCTTGGCTCACGACGATCGCGCGCAACCTGATCGCGGACCACTACAAGTCCAGCAGGTCGCGCCTCGAGTATGTCTCAGACACCATCCCCGAGCCCAAGACTCGAGCCAGCAGCCCCGAGGATGGGGTCATCTCGGCGATCTCCAGCGAGTTGCTGCTCGATGCCGTCAACCAGCTTTCATCAGATCAGCGTGACTGCGTCCTGATGCGATTCATTCAAGGGCTTTCCATCGCCCAGACTGCCGAGGCGATGCAGAAGTCCGACGGTGCAATCAAACAGCTCCAACTGAGGGCCATCCGCGGCCTCGGCAAGCTGATCTCGGAGGACCTCCGATGATCGCCACGTATGTGACAACGCTCACCCGTAACTTTGTGCATACCTGCGTCGTTGACCATCGCGAGGGACCGCCGCACGGGGAGAAGCGATCATGACAGGTTCCTGGAGGCACCGCGATGCCGACGATTTCGCCGCGGCGCTCGACGGTGCCGTGCCTGTGCGGAGGGCGATACGCGACCTAGTCAGGACCGCGGAGGACGTCTGTGCCGCCGCCGCAGTCACACCATCGGCCGAGTTTACCGATTCTCTGCGCGCGCGGCTCATGACTGAGGCCCGCGACGTCCTTGTGGTCGAGAGGATCCCTCCGCGCACAGCGGCACCACCTTTGACGTCGCCCAGCAAGGCCCGTCGTCGCATCGCTGCCGTTGTCGGCGCACTCGTGATGTGCGGAGGGGCCGTGGGCATCGCTTCGGCGAGCGCCAACACGGTGCCCGGCGACATCCTGTACCCGGTCAAGCGGGGTCTTGAGAACACTTCACTCGCACTGAAGCGGAGTGACGCCGACCGCGGAGCTTTCCAGCTCGAACGAGCGACGCGCAGGCTCAACGAGGCAAAGCAACTCGCGGCCACTGGCGATGCCAGCGATGAGCGACAAATCGCTCAGACGATCGACGAGTTCTCCGAACAGGCACAAGAGGGATCTGATCAGCTGTTCAGCGACTTCTCCAACAACGGGGATGACGCCGCGATCGACAAGGTGTATGCGTTTGCTAGCGATTCGAGCGACAGCCTCTCCACCCTGAGCGGCCTCGTCCCCGCCGATGCCTCCGCAGCCGTGAGCGACGCAGCGGAAGCCCTGATCACGATCACGCAACGCGCCGGCATGCTGTGCGCGGCGTGCGGCAGCGGGGCGCAGGCGAAGTCACTTGAGTCAGGCCTGCGCGGCAGCGTGGCCAAGGTGCTGAAAGGCGGCGGCGTGCCGCCATCTTCCAACAGCAAGAGCGATCAGGGCGGGTCGACCACGTCGCCGCAGGCTGGATCCCCAAGCGCGGGTGTGCCGGCTATCCCCGCGCCCACGAAGGTTGCGCCGACCACCCCGGCTCCGACGACCGACCCCGCGCCCACCCCACCGGCCGCCACGCCGTCCAATCCAATCTCAGGTCTGGTCGACCCGCTGATCGACGGCCTCCTGGGTGATGACGGACTCATCCCTGGACTCCTGGACCCGTCGGATTAGCTACGCGAACCGGGTCGTGTCTGCTCACCCATGGCCCTACCCCAATCCCCACGATTTGGAGACTTAGACGCCTATCCGACCGACTCGATACGCGTATACGTATCCAAATCGTGGGGAAGGGATGGGGCTAGAAGAAGGCGCTGCCGCGCTCGACGAGGAGCTTGTAGAGGGTCTGCTGGATCGTCTCGCGCACTTGATCTGTCACGTCGAACAACAGCATCGGGTCATCCGCGGCATCAGGCTCGTATGCGTCCGTGCGGATCGGCTCGCCGAACTCGATGATCCACTTGCTCGGCAGCGGGATCAGACCAAGCGGGCCGAGAAGCGGGAAGAATGGAGTGATGGGCAAGTAGGGGACGCCGACGAGGCGCGCGAGCGAGGGCACGTTGCCGATCAGCGGATAGATCTCCTCGGCACCCACGATCGACACCGGGACGATGGGTACGCCTGCCCGCATGGCCGACGACACGAACCCGCCACGACCAAAGCGCTGAAGCTTGTAGCGCTCGGAGAACGGCTTGCCGATGCCCTTGAAGCCCTCGGGCCATACGCCAGCGATCTCACCAGAGGCCAAGAGTAGCTCGGCGTCCTCGGTGCAGGCCAGCGTCGCCCCAGCCTTGCGCGCGAGCTGACTGATGAAGGGCAGCGAGAAAACAAGATCGGCACCCAAAGGGCGGAGATTGCGCTGCGCGTACTTCTTGACGACATATCCCGTGACGACGCCATCGAGGGGAACGGTGCCCGAGTGGTTAGCCACGAGGAGCGCACCTCCGTCACGCGGGATGTTCTCCACGCCGCGTACCTCGAGGCGGAACCAGTTCTCGATCAGCGGCTCTGCGGCCGCGACGAGCACCTGGGTGAACTCCTCGTCGAATCCGAACGAGTCAATCGTGTAGTCACCTGAGACGCGTCGACGGATGCCCGCAAGCAGCCCCGCGACTCGTCCTTCCCAGTCTGCACCGAGAACGCGCTGCGCCCCGTGGATCGCCGCTTGGACGATGTCGTCGAGGGGTATGCCGCGCCCGTCCTTGGCGGCTGATTCGGCGCGCGCCTCCTCGGCGAACGAGGTGTCGTCGGGGATCTCGTGCGGCTCAGCCTCGGGCTCGGGTGCGAGGCGGAGGTGGGGGGCTTCGACAGGCTCAACCCGCTCCACGGTTTCGACAGGCTGCGCGGTTTCGACAGGCTCCACCCGCGGACTCGGCTCAACCCGCGCACTCGCTTTGGCGACCGGCTTTTTCCTTGCAGCAGCCGGACCAGCCAAAGATCGCGCGGCCGCCGACGGCGTGGACTTCGAATTGCCCCGCCCAGGGTTCTTGGTGCTGCCGAGCGGCACGACGTTGGTGTCGTACGGATCCTTCATCGCCCGCCTCCCAGCTTGGCAAAAATGCCGGGGCGAAGCGACTTGGCGAAGTCGTCGAACGTTTCTTCGGTCGAGTGGCTCATCGTGTAACCAAAGACGTCGGCCAAGGCACTCGTGTCGAGCACACGGCCGTACGTGAGGAGGCGGGCAAGCTCGGGGGGTACGTCCGTGCCGAGGCTTTTCAGCACCCGGCGAAACGCGCTGGAAAGGCCGAGAAAGGGCAGGGGGAGCGTGGGCTTGCCGAGCCGGCGGGCGATCTGCGACAACAGCATGACGCCGTCTCCGGCCACGTTGAAGATGCCCGGGCGGTCACGCACGACCGCTTCGCCCAACAAAGCCATGGCGTCGAGCTCATGGGTGAACTGAAGGCGCGGGTCGTAGCCGATGACCGTCGGTAGGATCGGGCTCTCGAAGTAGCGGCTGAACGGCGACACGACGCGAGGGCTCAGGATGTTGGCCATGCGCAGCGTGGTGAT
>JAOPXA010000070.1 GCA_025965395.1 Nocardioidaceae bacterium
TCCGCGCCCAGCTCGAGCCCCACGACCTTGTCAACCTCGGCGTACTTGGCGCTCACCATGATGATCGGGACGTTCGAGATCTGACGCAGCTGCCGACATACCTCGGTGCCAGGAATCCCAGGCAGCATCAGGTCGAGGAGCACGATGTCGGCGCCTGTCCGGTCGAACTCGGTCAGCGCTTCATGGCCGGTCGCGGCCAGAGAGACCTCGAAGCCTTCCTTGCGCAGCACGTATGAGAGTGCCTCGCTATAGCTCTCTTCGTCTTCAACGACGAGCACTCGCGTCACTATCTACTCCTGATTCGTCTGGTTGTTCTTGAGGGGGTGTGTATGCGGGCAGGACCAGCGTGAACGAGGCGCCTTCGCCGGGCTCACTCCAGACGCGGACCGATCCGCCATGGGATGCCGCGACGTGCTTGACGATCGACAACCCGAGCCCCGTGCCGCCGGTCGACCGGTGCCGCGCCGGGTCGACGCGGTAGAACCGCTCGAAGATCCGGTCCTGCTCGGCCGACGGAATGCCAATGCCCTGGTCGGTGACCGTGATCTCGACGTCGTGCTCGACCACCTTCACCGAGACAGCGACGCGCGAGTCGGCCGGGCTGTAGGTCACGGCGTTCTCGACGAGGTTGTTGACCGCGGCGCTGATCTGGTCGGGATCACCGAGCACGAAGACACCGGCGGGTGTCTCGTGACGCAGTTGGATGTTCCGCTTCTCCGCGTCGGTCGCGCTGTGGTCGCAGGCCGTAGACACGATCTGCCCGACGTTGATCGCGATCGGCTCGTCGATGTACTTGTCTCCCTGCAGCCGCGACAGGTCGATGATCTGCTGCACCAGGCGGGTGAGCCGCGCGCTCTCGCCCAGCATGCGAGCCGAGAAGCGTTCGACCGCGTCCGGGTCGTCGCGCGCCTCGGAGACCGCCTCGGCCAGCAGGTTCATGGCCCCGATCGGCGTCTTGAGCTCGTGACTGACGTTGGCGACGAAGTCGCGCCGGATCGCCTCGACGCGGCGCTCGCGGGTGCGGTCGTCGACCAGCACCACTACGAGACGTGAGCTCAACGGGGCCACGCGAGCGACCAGATGCAGCGGCATCGTCGAGCGTCGGCTGGAAAAGCTGAACTCGCGGTCGCGGACCTGACCGTCACGTCGGACGGCGCGCACGAAGTCCATCAACTCATCGGAGACCAGCCGGTCGCCCTGAATGAGTCCGAGGCGGTATGCCGGCGCGGAGGCCTTGACGACCGCGTCGGACGTGTCGATGATGACGGCCGATGATGACAGCACCGAGAGGACGGCGTCGGCCCCTGCAGGCACCGTGGGATCGACCGCGGGCACAGCGGTCTGCTGCTTCTCGTTGAATCGCCAGAGATAGGTGACGGCTGCTCCGCAAATCACACCGATCGATCCGGCAATCAGTGCTGCGGTGATGGGTTCCACATAATGATCGTACGCAGGTTGTTCACGTCGTTGTCGCGTTCAGACTGCTGAGGGGACACGGCTTTTGCTTAGTGTTCACCCGCCGTTCATGGCAGGTCGTCTCCCATTCACCCTGGCAAACTATTTTGGGACACATGCGAGATCTCTACTATGACCAGCTCGACACGATCATCGACGACCTGGTTGCCATGACCAGTGCCGTCCGCACCGCCGTGTCCGAGGCCACCGAAGCGCTTCTCTCCGCCGACGCCGCAGCGGCCGAATCGGTGATCACTGGGGACAAGGAAATCGACGACTCCCGCGAGATCATCGAGGAGAAGGCGCTCACGCTTCTCGCGACCCAACAGCCGGTCGCCTCCGATCTGCGCCAACTCGTCGCCACCCTGCGTATGGTCGCCGACCTCGAGCGAATGGGCGACCTGTCGGTGCACATCGCCAAGGTCGCGCGCATGCGGATGCCGATGCTCGCCGTGCCCGAATCGGTCATCCCCACGATCGAGCGGATGTCGAAGGTCGCCGACCAGATGATCCTCTCGGCGTCGAAGATCGTCGCCGATCGCGATGTCGAAGCCGCCGCCGAGCTGGAGAACGAGGACGACGAGATGGACAAGCTTCGTCGGTCGCTGTTCCGTTCACTGTTGAGCGAGGACTGGGCGTACGGCGTGGAGCCGGCCATCGACATCGCCCTGCTGGGGCGTTACTACGAGCGCATCGGTGACCACGCGGTCTCGATGGCGCGCCGCGTCGTCTACCTCGTCACGGGTGAGCTTCCCCGCGAGGTTCCTTCGTAGCACTTCGTGCAAGACGCCGATCGCTTGAGCAACTGACGCTTCGCCACTCCTACTCGGTGGTGGCGGCGTCAGTTGCTTTTTGCGTGAGGTCTTGGGTGGAGACATCGGGGCCTTCGGCCACATCGTCATACATCGCCACGCGCTCGACGACCGGCACGTTGGCCGTCACGTCGGCGGCCTCGTCGAAGGTGAACGTGACCTCGACGAAGTCACCCGCCTTGACCTCGCCGCTGTCGAGCACGATGTCGGCCGTGGTGCCCGTCGTGTAGAGCGTGCTTTCGGTCAGACTGAGTGGCCCTGCGAGGGTGATCGGCACGTCGATGCCCTCATCCGTGACCGCCGTGACCTTCTGGATGGTTTGGACCTGGCCGCTCTTGTTGAGTAGACCTCCTGAAAAGGTCGCAGTGCCGTCGTCGTTGGCTACGAAGAGCCCATTGAGGACCTCCACGGGGGTGCCGCGCACGTTGGTGCCAACTGACGCGTCGTAGACCGCATTCGTCTGATAGTTGAACCCGCGAATGTCTCCGCAAGAACTGAGCAGGAGTGCTGCGGCGCAGGCAACGACGGAGAGAGCGACTCGGCGATGGCGAGGAAGACGCACGACGGTCCTTATCTTCTGGAAGAGGTCTTGCTGGTCTAAATCGTAGCGAGATCGGGTAGACACAAGGAGGCCAGGTCACGTCCACGCAACGTATTGGAGATTTAGGTGCCCCTTATCCCGTGGTATCCTGGTCATCTAGGAAAGGCAATTTGTCTATGACTTTCACTGTCGGTGAAACGGTTGTTTACCCGAATCATGGGGCTGCCGTGATCGAGGATATCGAAACCCGCCAGATCAAGGGCGAGGACCGAGAGTACCTAGTTCTTCGCATCGTCTCCCAGAATGACCTCGTGGTTCGCGTGCCCGCATGCAACCTCGACCTGGTCGGAGTGCGCGATGTCGTCGACAAAGAAGGACTCGAAAAGGTCTTCGGAGTTCTGCGTGCTGAGCACGTCGAAGAGCCCACCAACTGGTCCCGCCGCTACAAGGCCAACCTCGAGAAGCTGCACTCGGGCGACGTCATGAAGGTCGCCGAAGTGGTGCGCGACCTCTGGCGCCGTGACCATGAGCGCGGTTTGTCGGCCGGCGAGAAGCGGATGCTTTCCAAGGCTCGCCAGATCTTGGTCTCCGAGCTCGCGCTGGCTGAGCGCACCAACGAAGACAAGGCCGAGACGCTCCTCGATGAGGTTCTCGCTTCCTAAGCACACGATTCATCCGCAAAGACCCCCGATCATGGGTGATCGGGGGTCTTTGCGCGTTCGGGGGTGCTCGCCTGTGTTGACGGATCGTTACGATTCGTGTCCTGCGTGTAACGCGCTCGAAATGACGGCTCAATACCGTCGTTTTATGCCCTCCCGTCGTCGTACTCCGTCGACTGCGCCCGTCTGGGTGAAGGTGTGCGCTTACGAGGCGCTCGAGCCAGACGTGGGCGTGGCTGCCTTGGTCAAGGGCAAACAGGTCGCGCTCTTCCGGCTCAGCGACGGCACGCTCTACGCGGTGGGCAACCGCGATCCGTTCAGTGGCCTCCAGAGCATGGCGCGCGGTGTCGTGGGCCTGCGTGACGGGATGCCGTTCGTTGCGGCGCCTCGCGGCAGGGAGATCTTCGATCTCACGACAGGTCGCTGCACCGATGACCCGACCATGGAGCTGCACTCGTACCAGGTGCGTGTGGTGGACGGCACCATCGAGGTATGTGTCAACGTCCGCAACTAGGGCCGGAAACTACTGCGCGAGGATCACGAGGGCTGTTGCGATGGCGGCCAGCCCCTCGCCTCGACCCGTAAGACCCAAACCGTCGGTTGTCGTCGCGGACACGCTCACGTCGGCGTCGA
>JAOPXA010000097.1 GCA_025965395.1 Nocardioidaceae bacterium
CCGACGCAGACGTCAAGGGCGGCAAAGATGACTGACATGCTCACACCCGTACTCACCGCTAACTGGGGTGACGACCGCGCCTGGACCCTCGACGCATACGAGCAGACCGGTGGCTACGCAGCCCTCAAGAAGGCGCTCAAGCAGACCCCAGACGAGGTGATCGCGGTCGTCAAGGACTCCGGTCTCCGCGGCCGTGGTGGCGCCGGATTCCCGACGGGCATGAAGTGGAGCTTCATCCCTCAGGGCGACGGCAAGCCGCACTACCTCGTGGTCAACGCCGACGAGTCCGAGCCGGGCACCTGCAAGGACATCCCGCTCATGATGGCCACGCCCCACACCTTGATCGAGGGCGTCATCATCTCCTCCTATGCGATTCGCGCGGAGACCGCCTTCATCTACGTCCGCGGCGAGGTGCTCCACGTGATCCGTCGCCTCCGCGCGGCCGTCCGTGAGGCATACGACAAGGGCTACCTCGGCCAAAACATTCTCGGCACGGGCATCAACCTCGACCTCGTGATCCACGCGGGTGCCGGCGCCTACATCTGCGGCGAAGAAACCGCCCTTCTCGACTCGCTCGAAGGCCGCCGCGGCCAACCGCGCTTGCGTCCGCCTTTCCCCGCGGTCGAGGGCCTGTATGCGTGCCCGACCGTCATCAACAACGTCGAGTCGATCGCCTCCGTGCCGCCGATCATCGACAAGGGCATCGACTGGTTCGGCTCGATGGGCACCGAGAAGTCCAAGGGCATGACGATCTACTCGCTGTCGGGGCACGTCAAGGCGCCCGGGCAGTATGAAGCGCCACTCGGCATCACGCTTCGCCAACTTCTCGACCTCGGCGGCGGCATGCGCGAGGGCTCCGAGCTTAAGTTCTGGACCCCGGGCGGCTCCTCGACCCCAATCCTCACGGCCGAGCACCTCGACATACCGCTCGACTACGAAGGTGTCGGTGCTGCGGGCTCGATGCTCGGTACGAAGGCACTGCAGATCTTCGACCAGACGACGTCGGTCGTCCGTTGCGTCCTGCGCTGGACCGAGTTCTACAAGCACGAATCCTGTGGCAAGTGCACGCCTTGTCGCGAAGGCACCTGGTGGCTCGTTCAGACCCTTCAGCGCCTCGAGAAGGGCGAGGGCAAGGAAGGCGACATCGAGGTCCTTCTTGACCTTTGTGACAACATCCTCGGACGCTCGTTCTGCGCGCTCGGCGATGGCGCCACCAGCCCGATCAGCTCGGGCATCCAATACTTCCGTGAAGAGTTCGAGGCCGGGCTGCACACGCCGGCGTCTGAGCTCTTCCCCTACGCGGCATCCACCGTCTTCGCGAAGGAGGGGGCGTCCGCATGACCGTGATTGACGCTTCGACCAGCTCAGCAGGCGGCAAAGCTCCCGTCGAGCTGATCACCTTGACGATCGACGGTGTCGAGGTCAGCGTGCCCAAGGGCACCCTGGTCATCCGCGCCGCCGAGATCATCGGCACCGAGATCCCGCGCTTCTGCGACCACCCGCTGCTCGCGCCCGTTGGTGCCTGCCGCCAGTGCCTCGTCGAAGTCACCGATGCCGGCAACGGCCGTCCGATCCCCAAGCCGCAGGCCTCCTGCACGCTCGAGGTCGCGGCCAACATGGTCGTCAAGACGCAGGTCACGTCGCCGGTCGCCGACAAGGCGCAGCACGGCAACATGGAGTTCCTGCTCATCAACCACCCGCTCGACTGCCCCGTATGCGACAAGGGCGGCGAGTGCCCCCTGCAGAACCAGGCAATGAGCCACGGTCACAGCGAGACGCGCTTCCACGAGACCAAGCGCACGTACCCAAAGCCAATCAACATCTCCAAGCAGGTGCTCCTCGACCGCGAGCGCTGCGTCCTGTGCGCGCGCTGTACCCGCTTCTCCGAGCAGATCGCTGGCGATCCGTTCATCGCGCTCATCGAACGTGGAGCGATGCAGCAGGTCGGCATCTATGAGGAAGAGCCCTTCCAGTCGTACTTCTCGGGCAACACGATCCAGATCTGCCCGGTCGGTGCGCTCACCAGCGCTGACTACCGATTCCGCTCGCGTCCCTTCGACCTCGTCTCGACCCCGTCGATCGCCGAGCACGATGCGTGCGGTGCCGCGATCCGCGTCGATCACCGTCGTGGCAAGGTCATGCGCCGCCTCGCCGGTGACGATCCCGAGGTCAACGAAGAGTGGATCAGCGACAAGGACCGTTTTGCGTTCGCTGGCTCGCGCCAAACCGACCGCTTGACGCGTCCCATGATCCGCGACGCCGAGACCGGCCTTCTTGAGCCGGCCTCGTGGCCCGCAGCATTTGCCGCTGCTGCCGCTGGCCTTGCGGCCGCAGCAGGCAAGGTCGGTGTCCTCACCGGCGGTCGCCTGCCCGCCGAGGACGCTTACGCCTACTCCAAGTTCGCCCGCGCCGTGCTCGGCACCAATGACATCGACTTCCGTGCTCGGGCGCACTCGTCCGAAGAGGCTGAGTTCCTCGCTGCGCATGTCGCTGCCACGTCGCTCGCGGTGACCTACAGCGACCTCGAGTCGGCACACGTGGTCCTCGTCGGTCTCGAGCCTGAGGACGAAGCCGCCACGATTTTCTTGCGCCTGCGCAAGGCCTCGCTCGCCGGCACCGCGCGCGTCGAGTCCATCGCCTCGCACGCGACCCGTGGCCTCGCCAAGATGCACGGCTCGCTCATCGCGACGGCGCCAGGGCAAGAACCCGCCGCGATTGCCGCCCTCACGTTGACGTCCGACTCGATCGTGCTGGTCGGCGAACGCCTAGCCGGCATCCCCGGCGCCTTGAGCGCCGCGGTTGCCGCCACCAAGAAGGCGGGCGCTCGGTTGGCATGGGTTCCCCGTCGTGCGGGTGACCGCGGAGCGGTCGAGACCGGTTGCCTACCGACCCTTCTGCCGGGTGGCCGTCCGCTTGCTGACTCCACCGCGCGCGCCGATCTCGCGGCTGCCTGGAACGTCAAGACCATCCCTGCCAAGGCCGGCCGCGACACCGCGGGCATCCTCGCCGCAACCGCCAAGGGCACGATCAAGGCGCTCGTCATCGGCGGCCTCGAGGTCGATGACCTGAGTGACCCGAAGGCCGCGCGCGAAGCGATCGATGCGGCCGACTTCGTCGTGAGCCTCGAGGTGCGCGAGAGCGCTGTCACCGCGCGCGCCGACGTGATCTTGCCCGTCGCTCCCGTCGTCGAGAAGGGCGGCACGTTCGTCAACTGGGAAGGTCGCGTTCGCGGCTTCGAGACGGTGCTGCACGTGCCCAACTCGCTCACCGACGTACGCGTGCTCGCCGGCATCGCCGAAGAGCTGGGCAAGCCGCTGGGCTTCCGTACGACCGAGCAGGCTCGCGCCGACATGGTCGACCTCGGCCCTTGGGACGGGGCGCGTGCAGCAGCACCGACGACCGCACCCGACACGGCGAAGGCCACCAAAGCCGGATCGGTCATCCTCTCGACCTGGAAACAGCTGATCGACGATGGCCGCGCCCAAGACGGTGAGCCCGCATACAAGGCCACCGCCCGCACGGCAGTCATCAAGGCCAACGCAGCGACGTTCGCCGCCGCCAACGTCAGTGACGAGGCAGTGCTGCGCACCGCGAGCGGTTCGGTATGTCTTCCCGCCGAGATCGCCGATCTGCCCGACGGAGTCGTATGGGCACCTGCCAACTCCGACGGTCGCAACCTGCGCCGCGATCTCGTCGCCGGCCACGGTGACACTGTGACGCTCGAAGGGAGGGCATCGTGAGTCCGCTCTTCGGCAATGAAGCCTTGTGGGTGGTCGCACTCAAGGCCCTGCTCGTCTTCGTGTTCCTCGTGCTCTACACGCTCTTCAACATCTGGTTCGAGCGCCGCGTGGTCGCCAAGATGCAGCACCGCATCGGCCCCAACGTGCACGGCCCCTTTGGCTTGCTCCAGAGCCTCGCCGACGGCGTCAAGCTCGGCCTCAAGGAAGAGATCTTCGTCAAGTCGGCTGACAAGCTGGTCTACTTCGTCGCACCAATCCTCGCCGTCGTGCCCGCCTTCTTGGCGTGGGCCGTCATCCCGTTCGGACCTGAAGTCACGATCCCGTTCACCGACACCGTCACGCCGCTGCAGCTGACCGACATGCCTGTCGCGATCCTCTACGTCCTGGCAGTCACGTCGATCGGCGTCTACGGCATCGTGCTCGCCGGTTGGTCCTCTGGCTCCACCTACTCCTTGCTCGGCGGCATGCGCTCGAGCGCCCAGATGATCTCCTACGAAGTCTCGATGGGCCTCTCGATCGCTGCGGTCTTCATGTATGCGGGCTCGATGTCGACCTCGGAGATCGTCTCGGGTCAGCACAGCACCTGGTACTTCATCCCACTCTTCCCCTCCCTCGTGATCTACGTGATCTCGATGGTCGGTGAGACCAACCGTGCGCCCTTCGACCTCCCCGAGGCCGAAGGTGAGCTCGTCGGCGGTTTCCACACCGAGTACTCGTCGTTCAAGTTCGCCATGTTCTTCCTCGCCGAATACATCAACATGGTGACGGTCTCGGCCCTCGCCACGACGATGTTCCTCGGCGGCTGGCGCGCACCGTTTGGCATCGCGACCTTCTGGGAAGGCGCCAACACCGGCTATTGGCCCGTGCTGTGGTTCTTCCTCAAGACGCTGACCTTCATCTTCTTCTTCGTCTGGCTCCGCGGCACGCTGCCCCGCATGCGCTACGACCAGTTCATGTCGCTCGGCTGGAAGATCCTCATCCCGGTCTCGCTCGCCTGGCTCGTCGCCGTAGCCTTCATCCGCAAGCTCCGTTCGGAAGACATGATGGACGCGCAACTGCTGAGCTACGTGGCGATCGTCGCTGGCCTGTTGCTCGTGGCATCGTTCTTCCTGCCGTCCAAGAAGGAACCCGAACCCGAGCCTGAAGTCGAGTTCGACGCCTTCGCCGGAGGTTATCCCGTGCCGCCCATGCCCGAGAAGGTTACAAAATGACAACCCTCAAAGAGACGCTCTGGGACCCGGTAGCCGGATTCGGCGTCACCTTTCGGACGATGTTCCGCAAGACGGTCACCGAGCAATACCCGTTCGAGAAGAAGCCGACTGCGCCGCGCTATCACGGACGCCACCAGCTGAACCGCTGGCCGGACGGCCTCGAAAAGTGCATCGGCTGCGAGCTGTGCGCGTGGGCCTGCCCCGCCGACGCGATCTACGTCGAGGGTGCCTCCAACACCGAGGACGAGCGGATGAGCCCGGGGGAGCGCTACGGCCGCGTCTATCAGATCAATTACCTGCGTTGCATCCTGTGCGGCCTGTGCATCGAGGCGTGCCCGACGCGTGCGCTCACGATGACTAACGAGTATGAGCTTGCCGACACCACACGCGAGTCGCTCATCTACGAAAAGACTGATCTCCTTGCGCCGCTGTTGCCCGGCATGGTGCCGCCGCCGCACGAGATGATGCTGGGCAATGACGCGGAGGACTACTACCGCGGCGCCCAGCTTCCGATCGTTGGAGTCTCTTCCGGCAAAGCCCCTGGTGGTGACGTGTGATTGCCTTCTGGATCCTGGCGCCCTTCATGGTGCTCGCGGCCTTGGGCGTCGTCCTGTCGCGCAAGGCCGTCCACTCGGCCCTGTGCCTCGCTGTCGTCATGGTGTCGCTCGCCGTGCTCTATGCCGCGCTGAGCGCACCGTTCCTCTTCGCGGTGCAGATCATCGTCTACACCGGCGCGATCATGATGCTCTTCCTCTTCGTTCTCATGCTGGTCGGCGTCGACATCTCTGACTCGCTGCAGGAGACCATCAAGGGTCAGCGTCTGCTCGCCACGATCTTCGGTCTGATCTTCGGCATCACCGTGGTCCTCGCGATCGGGCAAACGGTCTCAGGTGCTGTCACCGGCTTGACCAAGGCCAACGAGAACGGCAATGTCTACGGTCTCGCCGAGCTGTTGTTCGGCAAGTACGTGTTGGCCTTCGAGTTCACGAGCGCCTTGCTCATCACCGCCGTGCTCGGCGCCATGGTGCTGGCTCACCGGGAGCGACTCGCCCCCCGCAAGAGCCAAGCCGACCTCTCCCAGGAGCGCCTCATGGACTACGCCCGGACCGGCGCCCACCCCGGTGGACCCCCGACCCCCGGTGTCTATGCCCGCCACAACGCGGTCGACACCCCGGCACTTCTACCCGACGGCTCGGCCAGCGAAGCCTCGGTCACCGCGTCGCTGCGGGCCCGCGGCCAGGTTCGAGAGGGTTTCGATGAAGACATCGATGCCATCGAGCGTCAGGTGACGGGTGACGACGAGTGACTGAATACATCACGCTGTCGCTGATCCTCTTCACGATCGGTGCCGTCGGCGTTCTTGTCCGCCGCAACGCGATCGTCGTGTTCATGTGCATCGAGCTCATGCTCAACGCGACCAACCTCGCTTTCGTGTCGTTCTCCCACCAGAGCGGCAACCTCGACGGCCAAGTCGCCGCGTTCTTCGTGATGGTGGTCGCCGCCGCCGAAGTCGTGGTTGGCCTCGCCATCATCGTGTCCATCTATCGCACGCGTCGCTCGGCTTCGGTCGACGGCGCGAGCTTGCTGAAGTTCTAGGGGAGACGCAATGTTCAATCTTTTGTGGCTCCTGATCGCCATACCGCTCTTCAGCGGGTGGGGCCTGCTCATCTGGGGCAAGGAAGCCGACCGCTTCGGTCACTACATCGCGACCGCCGCATCGGCCGCGTCGTTCCTGTTCGGCGTGATCTTCTTCATTGCGCTGCTGGGCAAGGACGCCGAAGAACGCATCATCGGCAAGGATTTGTTCACCTGGATCGACACCGGTCCGTTCCACGTCGAGTTCTCCCTGCTGTACGATCCGCTCTCGGCACTCTTCGTGCTGCTGATCACGGGCGTCGGCACGTTGATTCACATCTACTCGATCGGCTACATGGAGCACGACGATCGCCGTCGTCGCTTCTTCGCCTACCTCAACTTGTTCGTCGCGGCGATGCTCACGCTCGTCCTCGCGGCCGACTACCTCGTGCTCTTCCTCGGCTGGGAGGGTGTGGGCTTGGCCTCATACCTGCTGATCGGGTTCTGGCAGCACAAGGATTCCGCAGCGTATGCGGCCAAGAAGGCCTTCGTCGTCAACCGCGTCGGCGACCTCGGCATGGCGCTCGCAATCATGCTGATGTTCGCTCAGTTCGGCACCACGTCGATCGAGGGCGTGCAGTCGGGCGTACAAAATGCTTCCGGCAACGTCGCCACCGCCCTCGGCCTGCTGTTGTTGCTGGGCGCCTGTGGCAAGTCGGCTCAGGTGCCGCTGCAAAGCTGGCTGCTCGACGCGATGGAAGGCCCGACCCCGGTGTCGGCACTCATCCACGCCGCGACGATGGTCACCGCCGGTGTCTACCTGGTGGTCCGCTCCCACGCGATCTTCGACGTGTCGGAGACGGCGCGCTACTTCGTCATCGGCGTCGGACTCGTGACGCTCCTCTTCGGTGCCTACATCGGTTGCGCCAAGGACGACATCAAGAAGGCGCTCGCCGGCTCCACGATGAGCCAGATCGGCTACATGATGCTCGCCGCAGGCCTCGGCCCGGCCGGCTACGCGTTCGCGATCTTCCACCTGCTCACCCACGGCTTCTTCAAGGCCAACATGTTCCTCGGCGCCGGCTCGGTGATGCACG
>JAOPXA010000135.1 GCA_025965395.1 Nocardioidaceae bacterium
GGAGTGTCGCGCCGCATGCGCTCGACGATGACTCCGTCGAGGTCGACGACCCCGGCAGCTACTTTCGTCCCGCCGATGTCGATGCCGATCGCGAGCCGCTCGGCCACGTCAGGAGACCATTTCAGGAGACCTGGGGTCGCGCCAGATCGGCAGCACCGATGAGGCCAGCCTCGTTGCCCAGCGTCGCGATGCGCAGCTGTGCGTGGGGGCGATGCTCACCGGCAGGCAGGTGCGTCAGGAACGCTTCGTTGACGGATTTCATCAGCAAGTCTCCGGACTCGGGGACCCCGCCGCCAAAGGCCACCACGCTGGGATCGAGGACGGCCGCCAAGGTAGCGACTCCTTCTCCAAGCCAACGGCCGAGCTCGGTCAGCAGATCGCGGCTCAACTCATCGCCGCTCTGGGCCATCCTCGTGATGAGCGGGCCATTGATTGCCGCCGGATCTCCACCCGCTGCTGCCATCAGGGCCGAAACGTCGACTGCGCCACTGTGGACGCGTTCGCGAGCCATCCGCACCAAGGCCGAGCCGCTGCCGTACTGCTCCCAGCATCCGTGTTGGCCGCAACCACAGAGAATGCCGTCGCGGACGATGCGCAAGTGACCGATCTCTGCGGCAACGCCGAAGCCACCGCGCAGCAGCACGCCGTCTTGGATGATGCCACCGCCGATGCCGGTGCCGACAGTGACGAGCAAGAGGTCGTCGTCATCGCGGGCAGCACCAAAGCGGAACTCGCCCCAGGCCGCCGCGTTGGCGTCGTTCTCGACGATCACGGGAAGGTTGACCTGCTTGCCCACCAGCTCAGCGAGCGGCTCGTCGACCCAGTCGATGTTGGGGGCGAAAAGCACGGTCGAGCGTCCGGCGTTGACGAACCCGGCAGCTCCAATGCCCACCGCCACCACGTCGTGGTCCTGGCACAAGGCAAGCACCAGCTTGGCAACTGCGCCAGAGATCTCCTTGGGGTTGCCAGGAGTCGTCGGCTCCTTGAGGCGGGCGATGATCTCGCCTTCCTCGTTGACCACGCCTGCGGCGATCTTGGTTCCGCCGATGTCGACGCCAATGGTGAGAGTCATGAGCGTGCCTGCCCTGCACGACTGGACACGGTGGCATCGATGAAGTCCTTGGCCGTTGCCAGGAAGCTCGTTGCCGCGACCAGCGCCGTCTCGATCATGTCGGGATTGTCGCGTACCGCATTGACGAGCTGACAGAACGGGCACCACGTGCACGCCTGTGCGTGGTCGGGTGAGCTGTCGCCGGTGAGCGCTCTCATCAGCTTGATGGCTTCTTCGGCCACGGAGCCGACAGGTTCGTGCGTCATGGTCATGCCCCTTCGACGCGAGCTTTCAGGCCCTTGAGAGCGGTGTCGATGATGACCTTCTCGGCCTTGCGCTTGAGCATCCCCAACAACGGAATCGAGACGTCGACGGCCAGCTGATAGGTCACCCTTGTACCGCCGGAAGGTTCGGGCGCAAGCAGGTAGGCGCCATCCATCGCGACGAGCATCGAGCCCTTCTCGTCGAGCGTCCAGGTCACCGACTCGGGCTTCCACTGATAGCGAAGGACATAGCCGTCACGGATCGGCGGAGCGTTGAGCGAAAAACGTACGAGATCAGCCCGTCCGCCGACACCTTCTTCGATGACAACAGCCTCGTCGACACCGGTAGCCCAGGACGGGTATGACGAGAAGTCGGCGATGACCGCCATGATGCTCGGGGCAGAGGCATCAATCACTATGTCGCCTGTGGTGCGGGCCATCGGGTTCCTGTTCCTAGGTGGCTTCAGATTTTAGCGGGAGGGTGACGCGAAAGTGCGCCCACCCATCTCTCAGCCCGGGCTCCCTGACTGTAGCCTGCCGTGGTGACCACTCTGGGGAATCTCACCGACGACGTACTCGACCGTGTCGCCCGCAATCGGGACTCCGTGGCGTTCGCCCGACGCGAGGGCGACGCGTGGATCGACGTGACCATCACCGAGTTCCGTGACGAGGTGATGAGCATCGCCAAGGGGTTGATTGGCGCAGGCATCGGGGCGGGTGATCGCGTCGCGCTCCTGTCGAAGACCAGGTATGAATGGACGCTCTTCGACTACGCAATCTGGTGGGTCGGCGCGGTCACCGTCCCGATCTACGAAACCTCCTCGGTCGGTCAGATCACCTGGATCCTCCAGGACTCCAGCGCGGTGGCATGCATCGTCGAATCGACCGAACATGCCGGCCGTGTCGCTGAGGCGCGAGGTTCCGCGGCGGCTCCGGCGACTGTCTGGACGATCGACGTAGACGCTGTGGCGAGCGTCATCGCTCTCGGCGCTGGTGTGAGCGACGAGGCTCTCGAAGCCCGACGCGCGCAGATCACGAGCGACTCGATCGCCACCTTGATCTACACCTCCGGCACGACCGGCCGCCCCAAGGGCTGCGTCCTGACCCACGGCAACTTCCGCTTCGAGCTGGGCGGCGCCATCGAGATACTCCCCGAGCTGTTCGACGCCGAAGGCGCATCGACCTTGCTCTTCCTCCCCCTGGCCCACGTGGTCGCACGGATCATCCAGGTGGGAGCGATCCGCAGTGACACCAAGCTCGGACACACCGCCGACGTCGCCGACCTGGTGACGCACCTCGGTGAGTTTCACCCGTCCTTCATCCTGGCGGTGCCGCGCGTGTTCGAGAAGGTCTTCAACGCGGCGAGTCAGCGCGCCTACGCCGATGGCAAGGGCAAGATCTTCGACGCGGCCGTCGCCACAGCGATCGCCCACAGCAAGGGCATCGACTCGGGCAGGACCAGCATCGCCGTCAAGCTCAAGCACGGATTGTTCGACAAGCTCGTCTACTCGAAGCTACGGACGACTCTTGGTGGCCGAGCAGCATACGCACATTCGGGCGGCGCACCGTAGGGCGACCGTCTCGCCCACTTCTACCGCGGCATCGGCCTTCCGATCCTCGAGGGCTACGGCCTCACCGAGACGACAGCGGCCTTGACGGTCAACACGCCCGATCAGATCAAAGTCGGGACCGTAGGTCGGCCCTTGCCTGGCACGGACGTGAAGGTCGCCGACGATGGAGAACTGCTCTTTCGCGGAGGTCAGGTCTTCACCACGTACTGGCAGAACGACGAGGCGACAGCGAGTGTGCTCAGCGCCGACGGCTGGTTCTCAACGGGCGATCTCGGAGACGTCGACTCGGATGGCTTCGTCAAGATCACCGGCCGCAAGAAGGAAATCCTCGTGACGGCCGGCGGCAAGAACGTTGCCCCCGCACAGCTCGAGGACCTCGTGCGGGCTCATCCGTATGTGAGTCAGTGCCTCGTGGTGGGTGACGGCAAGCCGTTCATCGCAGCCCTCGTCACCATTGATCCGGAGGCCTTCAGCGGCCCGCACGACGATCCGAAGCTGCTCGCCGAGGTGCAGAAGGCGGTCGACGAAGCCAACACTCAGGTGTCACGCGCTGAGTCGATCCGCAAGTTCGTGATCATGGACGACGACTGGACCGAGGTCAACGGCTACCTGACCCCGTCGTTCAAGGTCAAGCGCAATCGGATCATGGAAGACTTCCACGATCAGATCGAAGCGCTCTTCACGCGCTAAGCGGTCAGCCGACGCGGCGTGCCGAGTGGAACGGCATCGAGAACGCGCCCGCGATCTCGACGCTTCTGCCTGGCCGAGGTGCGTGCACGATCTTGCCGTTGCCGAGGTAGATGGCCACGTGGCTGACCGGGCTGTAGTAGAAGATCAAGTCGCCGGGACGCAGGTTGGCTCGCGACACCGGGGTGCCTACACCTGACTGAGCGCGAGAAGAGCGGGGCAGCGAGATGCCTGCGGAGCGGAAGGCGCCACCGGTCAGACCTGAGCAGTCCCACGAGCTCGGACCGGTGCCACCGTAGCGATAGGCATCACCCAACTGGGCGAGCGCGAACGAGATGGCCTTCTTGGCCCTGCCCGCCGCGGGTATCTCGAAGTCGACGTTGATGTCGGAGTCGTTGAAGCCGGCCTGCTGCTCAGCGGTCAACTCCGCATAGGCGGCCTTGGCCTCTTCGTGCTTCTTGGAGATCTCTTCGCTCTTGGCGGCGGCGTCAGCCTTGGCGGCGGCGAGAGCATCTTGGCGTTCCTTGAGCTGTGCTCGTCGCTTGGCCAGAGCCTTGCCCGACGTCGAGAACATCTCGAGCTGGTCGGCCCGGTTGCTGTTGAGCGCCTGAATTGCTCCAAGACCGTCAAGGAAGGAACGAGTGTCGCCGCTGGTCAGCAGCTCAGCGGTGTGACCGAGGGGCGAGTCCATCTGCTGGGCGACGATCGATGCGCTGAGCGCATCTTTTTGGGCATCGTAAGAAGCCTGATCGCGGGCGATATCGGTGCTGAGGTCGGTCATCTCCTGCTCAGTCGACTTCATCTGGTCGCTGAGGTAGTTGACTTCCTCGGTCGCTGCCTCGGCCTGGTGGAAGAGGTTTTCGACGTCCTTGACGGTGACATCCGGGGTCGCCGTCGCTGTCGAGAGTGTCGTCATGGCGATCGCTACGGCCGCAACAAGGGCCAATGAAACACGACCACGCCTACCGATTTTTGCCTTGCTGAACAGGGCTTTTCGCACGTGGTGAGCTCTCCTACATCCTCGACGCCTACCAGGTGAGCTGACGGGTTCGGGCGAAGGATTGCCCTACTCCGGGCCACTTTCGACCCGGTGATTCACCCCAACTAAATGGGTCCCCGGCACACGGCGTGGATCTTCCCCATCAACGCTGTGTTTAGGCGGTGTGATCGCGACTCATCTTCATGAGTACGTAAAACGTTCACACGAGGCCCCACTTTAGCGCAGCGGATGCTCCAGGCAAAGTCATCCAGCTTGGATATCAGGCATCGAGACGGGGGTCACAAGTCGCAGCGGAGGGACCAGCCCGAAGGCCGACAGCTCCTGGATGGCGTGCAGCTCGGCAGCATCGAGCACGATGCCTTCGGGCGGCGCACCGAGCAAGACCGTGACAACGCAGTCACCGCAAGCACTGGGGCTTCTGACGAGGCAGCTGTCGCAATCGATCACAAGAGAATCTGTCATGTCTGCGACGCTAGGCGCCCCCACCGACAAAATCCCACCCGTCACATTTGTGTCTGCCTCGACTCATACGGTGGGCGGCGTGACGAGCATTCCCCACACCCAGCTGGAGTTCGATGACCTCGGGCGGGCGTTGTCCAGCCTGACCTTCTGCGTCATCGACTTGGAGACCACCGGCGGGTCGGCCGCTCGGGGCGCCAAGATCACCGAGATCGGCGCCGTCAAGGTCTGCGGTGGCGAGGTGATCGGCGAGTTCCAGACGCTCGTCAACCCGGAGGAGTCCATTCCTGCCTTCATCACGGTGCTGACCGGCATCACCGATCAGATGGTCATTGCCGCACCGGTGATCGCCGAAGCACTCCCTAGTTTTCTCGAGTTTGCGCGCGGCTCGGTGCTTGTCGCACATAACGCTCCGTTCGATGTCGGTTTCTTGAAGCACAACGCCCGCGCCCTCGACCACGAGTGGCCCGCGTTCGAGGTGCTCGACACCGTGGTGCTGGCCCGACGCGTGATGCTTCGCGACGAGGTGCCCAACTGCAAGCTGGCCACGTTGGCGATGAAGTTTGGAGCAACGACCACGCCCAATCACCGCGCGCTCGAGGATGCCCGCGCCACTGTCGACGTGCTCCACGGACTCTTCGAGCGGCTCGGCCCGCTCGGCGTGACCACGCTTGAGGAGGTTGCGAGCTACACCTCACGTGTGGCGCCCGCCCAGCGCAAGAAGCGCCACCTCGCCCAGCACCTTCCAGCGACTCCGGGGGTCTATCTTTTCCGTGGTCCGCGCGACGAAGTGCTGTACGTCGGCACGTCCACCAACATTCGGTCGCGGGCGATGTCCTACTTCACCAAGAGCGAGACGCGCTCGCGCATGAGCGAGATGGTGCAGCTGGCCACCCGCATCGACGGGCTCGCCTGCGCGACTCCCCTCGAGGCCCAGGTGCGTGAGCTCCGCCTCATTGCCGCACATACGCCGCCCTACAACCGCCGCTCCAAGCGACCCGGCAAGGTCGCGTGGGTCAAGCTGACCCGAGAGCGATGGCCCCGGCTGTCGCTCGTGCGCGAGGTGCGCGACGACGATGCCGACTACATCGGGCCCTTTCGGAGCCGCCTTGCTGCCGAGGGAGCGATGACGACCCTGCACGACGTCTTCAAGGTGCGTCAGTGCACGCAGCGGCTTGCGTTCAAGCCCCGCGGCACGGCCTGCGTGCTCGCTCAGCTGGGGCACTGTCTGTCGCCCTGTGACGGCACGGTCTCGCACGACGACTACCTGATCGAGGTCGAGCGATTGCGTCGAGCCATGACGGCAGATCCCTTCGAGGTCATGACGTCTGTGGGCGCCAAGATGCACCAGCTCGCTGCGCACGAACGCTTCGAGGATGCCGCGATCTGGCGCGATCGACTTTCCGACCTGGTTGCGGCATGCGCCCGAACCCAACGCCTCGTCAGCATCACAGCGGTCCCCGAGATCGTTGCCGCTCAACGCACCGCGTCGACCTGGGAGGTCCACGTCATCCGGCATGGCAGGCTCGTCGCCTCTGGGGTGATGCCTTCGTCGGCCCCAAGCGCTCATGCCTGGGTCGACGCGCTGCTCCTTGGAGCCGAGACGGTCGAGCAAGGTTTCGGGCCGGTGCCAGCGGCCACAGCCGCCGAGACCGACCTCGTCCTGCGTTGGCTCGAGTCCGAGGGCACGCGCCTCATCCGCGGGCAGTGGTCCGTGCCCCTGCATGGCGCAGCGCGACACCTGTCGGGTTTGCGCGTCGACGAACTAGGCTGGGCCTCGTGATCACCGCCATTGTCTTCATTCATGCCGACGTTGCCCGCCTAGCCGAGGTGGCCCAAGAGATCGCCGCCCTCGATGGGGTAAGCGAGGTCTACTCCGTCACCGGAGACCTCGACCTCATCGCGCTCGTGCGCGTCAGGACCCATGACGACATCGCCACGGTGGTGGCCGACCGGCTCAACAAGGTCCCGGGCGTCATCGACACCCAGACCCAGATCGCCTTTCAGGCGTTCTCGCAGCACGATCTCGAGAGCGCCTTCAGCCTCGGTAGCTAAACCCCAAGATTTGGAGACTTAGACGCGTATCAAGTCGGGGCGATAGGCGTATAGGTATCCAAACCTGGAAGAGATACGAGCTAAGCGCTGAGAGCTTCCGTCGTGGCGATCCAGCGGTCGAGCACGTTCCGCGCCGCTCCGCTGTCGAGTGCAGTCTCGACGCGCACTTTGGCCGCATCGAGCCGAGACAGCAGATCACCCTTGGCGCCGTCGAAGGCGGCGACGCCCGCCGCCGCGTTGAGCACGACGGCGTCGCGCACCGGCGACTTTTCTCCGTCGAGGATGCGGCGAAACACGTCTGCATTGAAAGCCACGTCTCCGCCCGTCAACGCTTCGGGAGCGGCCGACGCAAGGCCAAGCTCGCGCGGATCCAGGGTCAGCTTGTCGACCGTGTGCGACTCTCCGCCCACCGACCAGACGGTCGAGGTGGTGGTCGTGGTCAGCTCATCGAGACCGTCGTCCCCTCGGAACACCAAGGCGTCGACACCCCTGCGGGCAAAGATCTCGGCCATCAGAGGCGCCATCCTGGCGTCAGCCACACCGACCGCCATGGCCGCGGGCCTGGCCGGGTTGGTGAGGGGGCCAAGGAAGTTGAAGGTCGTGGGGATGCCCAGCTGACTCCGCGTCGGCCCGACGAAGCGCAGTGTGCTGTGGAACAACGGCGCGAAGCAGAAGGTGATGCCAGCGGCACGCGCGACATCAGCGATGCGGTCGACCGACAGGTCGAGCCGTACACCAAGCTTTTCGAGCACATCTGCGGAGCCACTCGAGCTAGAGGCTGCGCGGTTGCCGTGCTTGACGACGAGCGCGCCGGTGCCCGCGATGACGACCGCGGACATAGTCGAGATGTTGACCGTATGAGCCAGGTCCCCTCCCGTGCCGACGATGTCGACGGCCCGCTCCGCGATGTCGAGCGGAGCAGCATGCGCATACATCGTGTCGACGAGGCCTTGGATCTCCTCGACGGTCTCGCCCTTGGCGCGCAACGCCACAGCGAACCCCGCGATCTGCGCAGGTGTCGCGTTGCCAGCAAGGATTTCTTCCATCGCCCAGGCTGTGACCTCGGTCGCCAGGTCTTCGCGGGCGATGAGGGTGGTCAGGACTTTCGGCCAGGTCAAGCCGTCAGACATGCGCTCCACGCGCCAGGTCGATCACGGCTTCGGCGAGGCGAATGGGCTCGATCGGGTGCGAGACAGCCGCATCGGCACGCGACCACGTGGCGAGCCACGCATCGCCCGGGCGCCCCGTGAGGACCAAGATGGGCGGGCAGTCGAAGATCTCGTCCTTGAGCTGCTTGGAGAGCCCCAGACCGCCCGACGGAACCGCCTCGCCGTCTAGGATGACAAGACCGACGTCGCGTGCATCGAGGTGCTGCAGAACGACCGGCTGGGTGGCGCACTCGACGTACTCGAATGGCGGAAGATCGGGGTGCGGCCGTGTGCCTATGCTGAGAATCACCTGCTCGCGCACGGTGGAATCATCGCTGTAGACCAGGACACGTAGGGGCTTGTGCTCACTCACAGATGAATCGTACATAATGATCTCGTGGCCACTACATCCGTGATTCCCTCTTCCCGTCTTCACGGGCAGGCAAACCGCCCCTCGTTCGTCACCGTAGGCACCGTGGTGTGGCTTTCGTCGGAGCTGATGTTCTTCGCGGCTCTCTTCGCCGCATACTTCACGATCCGCAACGTGAGTGCTGGGCTGTGGGAGCAAGAAACGGCCTTCCTCAACGTCCCCTTCGCCACGGTCAACACCACGATCCTGGTGTTGTCGTCCGTGACTTGCCAGTTCGGCGTGTTCGCTGCCGAGCGTGGCCGCTCGGGCCGCACCGGTGGCCGTTTCCAGTTCAAGCTCTGGGGTATGCGTGAGTGGTTCGTCCTCACCTACCTCATGGGTGCGATCTTCGTCGGCGGGCAGGCGCTCGAGTACACCGAGCTCCTCAAAGAGGGCATCACGATCCCCTCGTCCGCCTACGGCACGGTCTTCTACCTGGCCACCGGCTTCCACGGGATTCACGTGATCGGCGGCCTGATTGCCTTCCTCCTGGTGATCGGACGCACGTTCATGGCGCGCAAGTTTACGCACGAGCAAGCCATCTCAGCCATTGTTGTGTCGTACTACTGGCACTTCGTCGA
>JAOPXA010000071.1 GCA_025965395.1 Nocardioidaceae bacterium
CATAGGGCGTGATCATGAAGCACGTATGAGTGAACAGCTCGACCTGCGCCTGCACTGCCGCGACCACTCGCGGGGCGCTGTTGCCGATCGTGGTGACCGCGATGCCGGAGCCGAAGTCGATGAGCGAGTTTCCGTCGATGTCTTGGACGATTCCACCGCCTGCGCGGGCGGCGAAGACGGGCATCGTGGTGCCCACGCCCTGCGCCACCGCGGCCTGCTTGCGCTTCATCAGCTCGACCGAAAGCGGCCCAGGAATGGCGGTGATGATGTCGCGGCGCTGCTTGAGCTCGGACATGGCGGTCTCCTCACGAATGGCTGGTGGATCCAGGTTATGCCCTACGGTGTCGAGTCCGCCTCTGCTGGCGTTGCCGCGAGGAGACCCTTGCGATCGGCCCACACCTCGAACACATACGTGAAGAACGGAGGGATGCTTGCACCGAGCGCGAGGAGTGTGATCTTGGGACTCCAGGCGAACGGGCGGCGGACGATCAGCACCGTGATCACATACGCGACGAACACGACTCCGTGGATCGGCCCAAGGACTGGCACACCGCCCTCGGCTCCGGTGTGCGGATCGTCTTGAACGATCCACTTGAAGAACATCGCGATCAGCAGTCCGGCCCACGAAATCGCCTCGGCGATCGCGACGATCTTGAACCAGGTGCGTGCGGCGGATGGTGCGGGATTTAACAAAGAGTTGAGGGTCACGCAATCACGCTACCGGTGAGGTGGGGACAATAGGGGTATGGCATTCCTGCTCCGCGTGGAGCTGCCCGACATCCCTGGTTCGCTGGGCGCCTTGGCGACCGCCCTCGGTAGTGCGGGGGCGGACATCGAAGCGATCGAGATCGTCGAGCATCGCGCGGACGGCAAAGCGGTCGATGATGTGCTGCTCGAACTGCCTCCAACGACCATGCCCGATGCGCTCATCACGGCGTGCCACAAGCTTGAGGGCGTGCGGGTGCAGTGGATCTCGCGCTACAACGCCGGTGCCAACCTGAGCATGGACCTTGAGGCGGTCGAGGCGTTCACCGAGGATCCGTCGCGCGCGATCGAACGGCTGGTTGACCTGATCCCGGCGACGTTCCGCGCGGACTGGGCGCTGATGCTCGTCAGCGTTGACGGTGTCGCGACCGTGGCGCATCGCTCGTCGACCGCGCCGATGGACGTGCCCGAGGCGCAGAACTGGTTCGCCATCATGGAGTCGACCGCGATCGAGGACGGCGAGGACACGATCCTCGCGGCGACGCCTGGCAAGGACGGCGAGGGCAAGCACTTCGTGGTGATCTTCGGCCGCCACGGCGTGCCCGAGGTGCTCAACTCCGAGCTGGCCCGCCTGCGCCACATGGTCTCGCTCGCGGCAAGCGTCGCCTCCGTCTAGCTCCCTTCCCACGTCGGTTTCCCATGAGACCATGGGATAGCGACTCCTCCAATGGGTTGCAATCCGTTGGATGCGTCAACAACCCATGGCCTCATGGGAAACCGACCGGCGGGCGGGCGATAAGGTCGCGGCCATGAGCATTTCGGAGATCTTCGACGAGTCCGCGTGGCGCGATGTGCCCGGTTTCGAGCACCTGACCGACCTGACCTACCACCGCGCCGTCGACCAGGGGACCGTACGCATTGCGTTCAACCGGCCCGAGGTACGCAACGCGTTCCGCCCTCATACGGTCGACGAGCTGCTCCTGGTGCTCGACCACGCGCGCAGCAGCTCAGACGTCGGCTGCGTGCTCTTGACCGGCAATGGCCCCTCGCCCAAGGACGGCGGCTGGGCCTTCTGCTCGGGCGGCGACCAGCGCATTCGCGGCAAGTTTGGCTACCAGTACGCCGAGGGCGACACCGCCGCGACGGTCGATCCGGCCAAGCTCGGACGCCTCCACATCCTCGAGTGCCAGCGCCTCATCCGCTTCATGCCCAAGGTGGTCATCGCAGTCGTCAACGGGTGGGCGGCTGGTGGCGGTCACAGCTTGCACGTCGTCGCCGACCTGACCTTGGCGTCGGAAGAGCACGCGAAATTCAAGCAGACCGACGCCGACGTGGGTTCGTTCGACGGCGGGTATGGCTCGGCGTACCTCGCGCGCCAGGTTGGCCAGAAGTTCGCCCGCGAGATCTTCTTCCTCGGCGACGTCTACTTGGCTGCCGACGCGCATCGGATGGGTATGGTCAACGCCGTCGTGCCGCACGCCGACCTCGAGAAGGTCGCGCTCGAGTGGGGCGCGAAGATCAACGGCAAGAGCCCGACCGCGCAACGCATGCTGAAGTACTCGTTCAACATGATCGACGACGGCCTCGTAGGCCAGCAGGTCCGTGTGGGGGAGAAGACGCGCCTCGCATACATGACCGAGGAAGCGCAAGAGGGCCGCGACGCGTTCCTCGAGAAGCGCGACCCCGACTGGTCGCCATACCCCTACTACTACTGACCTCCTCCGCTGACAGTGACGTTTTGGTCGCGACTCGCCGTGCTCGGCGAGCCATTTCGTCACTCTCAACGCTCACGACTGGCTCTTCGGGAGCAGCAGCCTGACGAGGACGGCCACGGTCAGAGCCGCGCCCGAGCAGATCAGCAAGGCGACATGAAGTCCGTCCACGAATGCGTTGGCTCCGGCCTGGGCGATCGGGCCTCCGAGGTGGGCGGCTATAGCGAATGATTCCTCGGCCTTCGCTGCAAGATTGGCCACAGCACCTTGGGGCACATCGCTCATAGCGGGCACCGTGAAGTTGTTGCGGTAGATCGACGACAGGACGCTTCCGTCCACGGCGATTCCTAGAGCGCCGCCGAGCTCACGCGTCTGGTCGTTAACTGCGGACCCGACGCCTTGCTGTGAAGCCGGAAGTGCCTCGGTGATAGCAGTAGTGGCGGGGGTCATTGCCGCACCCATGCCGGCGCCGAGCGGGAGCAGGCCAGCGAGGATCAGCCAGTACGACCGGGTCACATCGACCTGAGCCAACACGAACAGTCCGGCAGCCACGAGAAGGAGACCCGAGACACATACCGTGCGAGTGCCGACGCGGCCGACAAGGCGCGGTGCGAGCCGCGCTGCAGGCATCAGCGTGACGGCCATCGGCAGCATCGAGAGGGCCGAGACCAGTGGGGAGTCGCCCCGGACCAGCTGAAGGTACTGAAGCACGACGAAGATGAAACCGAAGAACGCGAAGAACTGCACGAAGATCGACAGGCTGCCGACGGAAAGTCCGCGGTGCCGGAAGATCCGTGGGTCCAGCATCGGGTTCTTGGACCGCAGCTCGAACCGCACGAATGCGCCCAGAATGAGCGCGCCCAGGGCCACACCGCCAAGTGTTTGGGCCGACGTCCACCCGTGGGCCGGAGCTTCGATGATCGAGTAAACCGTGACGAACAGTCCGATGACGGCGATCGATGCTCCTGTGACGTCAAGTCGCCCTGGAGAGGGGTCGGCCGACTCGGGCACGATCCGCACGGTGCCGATGATCGCGGCGACCGCAAGCACGACGTTCAGCGCGAACACGGAGCGCCAGCTCCAGAACTCGAGCAGTGTCCCGGACGCCAGCACGCCCACGATGGCGCTCGCTCCGGCGACGCCAGCCCAGATACTGACTCCCTTCGCGCGCTCAGCGGCGTCGAACGTGCCCGTTATCGTCGACAGCGTCGCAGGCATCACGAGCGCTGCCCCCACGCCGATCACCCCACGCAGCGCAATCAGCTGGTGCGCATTCTGGGCCGTCATGGCGACCGCCGAACCCAGGCCAAAGATGCCGAGCCCGATCAGGAGCATGCGCCGACGACCGAAGCGGTCACCCAACGCGCCGGCCGGAAGCAGCAGCGCGGCGAAGAACAGCGAGTACGAGTCGATGATCCAGGTCAGCTGAGTCCCGCTCGCATGGGTGGAACGAGCGATGTCCGGCAGCGCCACATTCAGCGAGGACATGGCGGCCACGACAGCGGCTAGGGCAAGGCAGACCACGGCGGTGACGGCACGGGGGTTGACACTGTCTCCGCTCGGGGCGGGTCCGATCGCGGGAGAGAGGTTCGCAGGTGTATTCATGATGACTTCCTTTAGAGTCTTGCTCCAATGAATTGGAGTGCTATTCTAAAGCACGCCACGATCGGAGTGTTCCTGGCAAGGTTTAGAGTGAAGTTCTAAAGGATGGAGTGTGAAGCGGATGAGCGACGCAATACCGACGCGCAGTGTGAGTCGGCAACAGGAGGCCGGCGAGGTCACCCGCCGCGAGACCAGGCGCCAGTTGTTGCGGGCGGCGCAAGAGGTATTCACGGAGAACGGATACCGCGCCGCAACGGTCGCAAAGATCGCGGCGCGAGCGGGCGTCGCCGTCCAGACCCTCTATCACGCCTGGGGCAGCAAAAGGGATCTCCTTCGTGGCGTCCTCGAGCTGGCTATCACCGGCGACGAGGACGTCCACATCGACCGCCACGAGCTACCTCGCGCCATGCTCGCAGCGACCGATCCTGCGGTGCGACGCGATCCACGGGCACTCCTGGAGCATCTGGTTAGGGAGTTTCGGATCCTTGCCGAACGAAGTGCTGGCGTCTGGAAGACATACCGCGACGCCGCTGCCGTTGATCCCGACATCGCTGCGGACTGGTCGGCGCTGATGCGGCTGCGGCGCACGAACTTCGAAGCGCTCTTCGCGTCCGTCCCGGACTCGTCCTGGCGCCAAGGCGTGAGCGCGGAGCAAGCCGTCGACACCCTGTGGGCGATCGCCAGCCCGCAGACGCACGAACTTCTCGTAGGAGTGCTTGGCTACTCCTACGACCAGTTCGAGGCGTGGGTTCTCGACACCGCTCGCCACGCTGTGCTGGATAGTGACGGCTGATCCGCATCGTTTGGTGAGGCTTAGACGACTCCGTAGAGCCGATCGCCCGCGTCGCCGAGCCCGGGCACGATGTAGCCGACCTCGTTGAGCCGCTCGTCGAGTCCGGCCGTCACGAGCTCGACCGGTATGTCGATGTGCTCCAGCTCCCGCTCGATCCGCGCGATGCCTTCGGGCGCCGCCAGGAGGCAGATGACCGTGATGTGATCGGCTCCGCGCCGCACGAGGAAGTCGATAGCGGCCGCCAGCGTGCCGCCCGTGGCCAGCATCGGATCGAGCACGTAACACTGGCGGCCGACCAGGCTGTCGGGCAACCGCTCCGCATACGTGGACGCTTCTAGCGTTTCTTCGTTGCGGACCATTCCGAGGACTCCGACCTCGGCGGTGGGCAGCAGGCGTTGCATACCTTCGAGCATTCCCAGGCCGGCGCGGAGGATGGGTACGACGAGCGGTCGCGGCTTGGCGAGGCGCACGCCGTGAGCCCTTGCGACGGGCGTCTTGACCTCGACCGACTCGGTGCGCACGTTGCGTGTCGCTTCGTATGCGAGCAGCGTGACGAGCTCGTCGGCCAGCCGCCGGAAGGTGGGGGAGTCCGTGCTCTCGTCTCGCAGCAAGGTCAGCTTGTGGGCGATCAGCGGATGGTCGGCGACGTGAACTTGCATGGGGACGACATTAGCGGCCCCGCGTCGCGCCATGACACCATCGTGACCAGGATCAACCGACGAGGAGAGTCATGGCGTATGAGGCCGCGATGCGTGAGGCGCTCCTGCTCGCCGCCGAGACGACCACGCATGCGGATGTGCCCGTGGGCGCGCTTGTGCTGGATGCCGCAGGTGACGTGATCGGCACGGGCTACAACACGCGCGAACGCGACGACGACCCCACAGGGCACGCCGAGATCAACGCCATACGGGCCGCGTCGGAAGCCCGCCATTCCTGGCGGCTTGAGGGCTGCACGCTCGTCGTCACGCTCGAACCCTGCACGATGTGCGCCGGGGCAATCGTTGGAGCGCGGCTTGAACGGCTCGTGTTCGGGGCGTATGACGAGAAGGCGGGCGCGGTCGGTTCCCTGTGGGACGTCGTGCGTGATCGCCGACTCAACCATCGCCCCGAGGTAGTTGCCGGCGTGCTCGCGGAGGAGTCGGCGTCGTTGCTGCGGGCGTTCTTCGCGGACCACCGCGGCTAGCTTCCATACAGGCTGCGAATCCCGTGGGTCAAAAGCTCGACGCCGATCGCCAGGATCAGGAACCCGATGATTCGCGTGATCGCCCCGATCCCCGACGGTCCTAGCTTGTCGACGATCGGAGTGCCCCAGCGCAGGAGCACCGTGATGATGACCGACACGATGGCGACCGCGACGACGATGCCGAGTCGGTCCTCGATGCCTGGTTGACGTGCGGCGAGCGCGATGACCACACCGATCGCGCCGGGCCCGGCGATGAGCGGCAGCGCCATGGGGGTGAACGAGATGTCGGCCTTGGTGGCGGCGTGGTCTTTTTCGGCCGCCGTGAAGTTCTCCCGCGGGACGATCATCCCGAAGCCGGAGTGGCCAACGACGAGCCCGCCCGCCACTTGGAGGGCCCCGAGCGTGATGCCAAACGCCGAGAGCACCACGGAGCCGAGCATCGTGAAGATTGCCAGGATGGCAAACACGTAAAGTCCCACGCGGATTGCCTGCTTGCGGGTCTCCGCGGGATCGAACGATCCAGTCATCCCGGCGAATGCGGCGAGTGCGCCGATGGGGTTGACGATGGGGAGAAGTGCAGCGAGTGCGGCAGTGGCGACGTTGACGGTGTTCACCTTTGCAGCCTAGTCACGCCAGTCTTGGAGTCGGACTCAGTTGGCTGGGGCCGCGGCGCTTCGGGTAATGTACGCCGCGGTGGCGTGTCCGAGCGGCCGAAGGTGCAACACTCGAAATGTTGTGTGGGTTTATCGCCCACCGTGGGTTCAAATCCCACCGCCACCGCACGATGAAGACCCCCGATTTCTACTGCAATTGCAGGGAAAACGGGGGTCTTTGTTTTCGCCGGAAAGCCGTTTTGGGCACATTTTGGGCACACTTTTCTCACGATGTGGATGAGTGCGGGTGGTTGGAAGTGACTTGGCGTGGGTCCGCCGAGGCTCGCGGCAGCCCCAGCTGCGGCCGGAGTTTTGCCGAATTGAGCTGAGTCACTCCGCCCAGAATGACGCACGTCGGCAGTGCCCGACTGTGTCCACGTCCGTGAGGCCGTGGAAGTCTGGACGAGTGACCCCAGCCACGCGTTCACAGGACGAAGGGCGGCCGCAGCCAATGGGTCGCTCGTATGGCCGAGACGACTTGCGTCTAGACCGCGCTACTCACAGGTCCCGTATCGCCTCGTTGGGTGCTTCCGCGTCCCCGGGACTA
>JAOPXA010000148.1 GCA_025965395.1 Nocardioidaceae bacterium
ACCAGCTGGGCAAGCAAGCAGTGGCGGCCTTCGCGGTGCTCGCATACTCGTTCATTCTTACCTTCATCATTGGTAAGTTGATCGATGTGACTATCGGCTTCCGCGTGAGCGAGGAAGTTGAAGTCAGCGGCATCGACATCAACGAGCACCTGGAGACCGCGTACGACTACGCGGGCACCTCCGCTGGACCCAGCAACCTCGCAGGCGGCTCTCACACCGCAAAGGGAGAATGAATATGAAACTAGTGACAGCGGTCATCAAGCCCCACAAGTGGGAAGAAGTTCGCGAAGCACTCGCCGCAGCGGGCGTCGCCGGAATGACGGTGACAGAAGCCAGTGGGTATGGCCAGCAGAAGGGCCACACTGAGGTTTACCGCGGTGCTGGGTACGACGTGTCGCTCGTCCCCAAGATCCGCCTCGAGGTCGTCGTCGACGACGCTGACGTCGAGTCGGTAGTCTCCACCATCACGACTGCCGCGCAAACGGGCAAGATCGGTGATGGCAAGGTCTGGGTCATCCCGGTCGACTCGGTCGTGCGCGTGCGCACGGGTGAGACGGACGAGGCAGCTCTCTAGGCTCCACACCTCTATGCCGAGTGGCGCAAAATCGGGCTCCAGGATCCCTGGATTCCCCGATTTTGCGCCACTCGTGTGTGGTGGGGGCACGCGTCGCGGGTGTATGACGCTGCGCGGGCCGGTAAGGTCGCGATCGTGAATCCCGAAGAGCTGGCGCAGCGCCGTCGTGGCCGCGCCGGTGAGATGGATGGCCTGCTTCGGGACCTGTTCGACGAAGCAATCAAGGGCCAACTTGGCATTCGTCACGGCGGTATGGGCATGGCACTGGTCGCCGTCGGAGGTTACGGGCGTCAGGAGCTTTCGCCGTTCAGCGACCTCGACGTCGTGCTGATGCACGATTCGTCCGTGGACCCCGCGCTGGCCGACGCGGTGGCACAGCGTGTTTGGTACCCGTTGTGGGATCGCAAGATCAACCTCGACAACTCGGTTCGAGACACCCAACAGATGATCGATGCCGCGGCTCAGGACTACCGCGTGGCCACCGGAATGCTCGACGCCCGACCGGTCGCGGGTGACTTCAACCTGGTTCTTCCGGTGAGATCGCTCGTACTCGCCGCTTGGCGCCGCAACGCGAAGTCGCGCCTGGCGGAGGTCCGGCAAGCGCGTCTCGAGCGCATCGAACGCTCGGGGTGGCTGTCGCACGCCGCCGTGCCCGACTTGAAGGAGTCGGGCGGTGGCTTGCGCGATGGCGTCACCATGCGCTCGCTCGTCGCGACCTGGCTCGTCGACATTCCGCATGCCGAGTCCGAGTATCTCCGCACCAGCTTGCTCGACGTGCGCGATGCCTTGCACGAGGTCACTGGCAAGCGGAGCGATCGCTTCAGCCCTGAAGTGATCCCCGAGGTGGCACGCTTCCTTGGCTACGGCGCCGAGGAGCTTGACCTCCACACACGCCATCTGGGGTGGCGCTCGGCGCACCTCAACGCGCTTGCCTGGCGCAAGGTGGACGACATCCTTGCGGGGCCGAAGCCGCGCACCCAGCGGCGATCGGGACCCCAGCTGATTCCGATCTCGGCCGGGGTTGCCAAGCTCGAGGACGAGATCGTGCTGACCGCCGATGCGGACGTCAAGGACCCGGAGCTTGCGCTTAGAGCCGCCGTTGGCGCGGTCGAGGAAGGCGTCGCGCTCTCGACCACCTCGGCCCGTCGCATCGCTGGCACCCTGGCCCTGCTGCCGGAACCCTGGCCGTCGAGCGCGCGCCGACTCATGGTCGATTTTCTTGCCTCGGGTTCGGCCCTGGTGCCCGTGTGGGACGAGCTCGACTACTGCGGTGTCGTCGAGCGGTGGTTGCCTGAATGGTCGGCGATCCGCCTGCGCGGCTCGTCCTCGCCTGTCCACCGCTTCACCGTCGACCGGCACATGCTCGAGGCGTGCGTCGAAGCGTCCAAACGCCTGCGCGATGTCTCGCGGCCGGATGTGCTGGTGGTCGCCGCGCTCCTGCACGACATCGGCAAAGGTGTGGAGGGCGACCACAGTGAGGTGGGTGCTCCCATGGCCGAGGCTATTGCGCTTCGCTGGGGATTCGAGCCAGCCGACGCAGCAACGGTCGGCCTTCTCGTCCGTTGGCACCTGCTCTTACCGACGATAGCCACGCGGCGTGACATCGAGGATCCCGAGACAGCAGCAAACGTTGCCGCCGTGGTGGGCGACGTCGACACGCTCGACATGCTGGCCGCGATCACCGAGTCTGATGCTCGAGCGACCAATGCGGCGGCGTGGTCGACGTGGCGGGCTGGACTCATTCTCGGCTTGGTTGCCAAGGTGCGCGCCGTCCTCGAAGGAGCGGCGCACGAGCAGGATCCTTTGGCATACGAAGGTTGGCCAGCTCATGTGGAGATGCCCGACTACGAATCGCTCGGGGCCGACGGGTTCATTCTCCAGGTCGAGACCCATCACGCTGGCTAGCTCATTCGAGTCACGTTGCGCGATCGAATCGGCGCCATGGCCGATATTGCCGGAGCGGTGGCCCTTGCCGGACTCGAGATATTGTCTGCCCGCACGGTCACCCACGGTGAGATCGCCACGACGCTGTGGGAGGTGACACGCGAAGGTGTGGATGCCGAACGCGTCGCGAGTCGGCTGCGTCAGGTGCTCTCCGGCGACACCGATCTCGCCTCCCGTCTCTCGTTTGACGCCAGCAAGGACGAAGTTCAGGCGCGTGTGCGCGTGCTGGGGGACAATTCCCAGACGGCTACCCTCCTCGAGGTACGCGCACACGATCGCCGCGGTCTTGTCTGGTCGGTCGCTCGGGCCATCGCCGATCAGAAGTGCGAGATCCGGTCGGCGCACCTCTCGACATACGGCCCCGAGGCGCGGGACGTCTTCTATGTCGTTGACGCCTACGGCAACCGTCTCGATGACGAGGCCGCGTCAAGCCTGAAAGAGGCTGTCGCCTTGGGCCTCCGTTAGGCTGGTGGGCAACCACCACCACACGTCGAGGATCTCACTCTTATATGTTCGACAACCTGCAAGATCGCCTGCAAGCGACGTTCAAGAACCTGCGCGGCAAGGGCAAGCTGTCCGACGCGGATATCGACGCGACGGCGCGCGAGATCCGCACGGCGCTGCTCGAGGCCGATGTCGCCCTGCCCGTGGTCAAGGAGTTCATCGAACGCGTCAAGGAGCGCTCGCGTGGGTCCGAGGTCAGTGGGGCGCTCAACCCCGCGCAGCAGATCATCAAGATCGTCAACGAAGAGCTCGTCACGATTCTCGGCGGCGAGACCCGGCGTATCCGCTTCGCCAAGAACCCGCCCACCGTCATCATGCTTGCGGGCCTCCAGGGCGCCGGCAAGACGACGCTCGCCGGCAAGCTGGGCCTGTGGCTCAAGGCGCAAGGCAAGTCGCCCATGTTGGTGGCCGCGGACCTTCAGCGACCCAACGCGGTCACCCAACTCGAGGTCGTCGGACGACAAGCTGGCGTGACCGTCTTTTCGCCCGAGCCCGGCAACGGCATCGGTGACCCCGTCAAGGTCGCCCGTGATGCGATCGCCGAAGCGCGACGCACGCTCCACGACGTCGTGGTTGTCGACACCGCGGGTCGCCTAGGCATCGATGCCGAGCTGATGCAGCAGGCGTCCGACATCCGCGACGCTGTCAATCCTGACGAGGTCCTGTTCGTCATCGACGCCATGATCGGCCAGGATGCCGTGCAGACGGCACAGGCGTTCCTCGACGGTGTCGACTTCACCGGCGTGGTCTTGTCGAAGCTCGACGGTGATGCGCGTGGTGGTGCGGCGTTGTCCGTGTCGTCGCTGACCGGCCGCCCGATCATGTTCGCCTCCAACGGCGAGAAGCTCACCGACTTCGACATCTTCCACCCTGACCGGATGGCGTCGCGCATCCTCGACATGGGCGACATGCTCACGCTCATCGAGCAGGCTGAGAAGACCTTCGATGCTGACGAGGCCGCCCGCACCGCCGAAAAGCTCACGGGCGGATCGTTCACGCTCGACGACTTCCTCAAGCAACTGCAGGCCATGGCCAAGATGGGGTCGATGACCAAGCTGATGGGCATGCTCCCGGGCATGGGTCAGTTCAAGGAACAGCTTGCCAACTTCGACGAGCGCGAGGTCACCAAGATCGAGTCGATCATCTTGTCGATGACTCCGGCCGAGCGCGACCAGCCCAAGATCATCGATGGCTCCCGCCGCATGCGCATCTCGCGCGGTTCGGGCACCCAGGTGAGCGACGTCAACCAACTGGTAGATCGCTTCTTCGAGGCACGCAAGATGATGCAGCAGATGGCCAAGGGCGGCGGTATGCCAGGAATGCCCGGCATGGCCGGCGCGCCGGGGATGCCGGGCGTGGGCAAGCGTGCCAAGGCGAAGCAACTGCCGAAGAAGGGCAAGTCCAAGCGCGGCTCAGGCAACCCCGCTAAGCGCGCCTCCGAGGCCAATCCGGTGGCCAAGCCCGCCGATGGTGGATCGGCATTCGGGTTCGGCAAGGCCGCGCCAAGCGCCGAGGACTTCGAGCTCCCCAAAGAGCTCCGCGACCTGCTCTAGCGCGTGCCCACGCTCAGTGGGATGCAACGAGCCGTGCGAGGATGACTCGATGATTGAGGTCAGTCTTCCCCCACTCGTTGTCGTCATGGGAATCTCGGGCGTAGGCAAGTCGGCCATCGGCCACGAGCTTGCCGATCGGTTCGGAATTGCCTACGCAGACGGTGACGACTTCCACTCCGAGGCCAACATCGCGAAGATGGCGTCCGGCACGCCCTTGACTGACGACGATCGCTGGCCGTGGCTCGACACCATCGGCGCCTGGCTCGCCGATCACGACGCGCATGGGGGAGTGGTCAGCTGCTCGGCGCTCCGCCGCGTCTACCGCGACATCCTCGTGGCTGCCGCGCCGCGCACCGTTTTCTTGCACCTGCACGGCGACCACGACCTCATTCGAAGTCGTATGGAACACCGTCAACATTTCATGCCGCCATCGCTGCTCGAGAGCCAGGAAAAGACCCTGGAGTTCTTGCAAGACGACGAGAACGGGGCGTTGTACGACATTGCGCCCACACCAGCAGCCATCGTTGATACGTTCCTCGCGGACGCCAACCACCACACAACTGACATTCTCGGGGGAGATTCATGAGCACGACCACTTTGGGCGACGTCCTTGTCGCCGCCGACACCGTCAAGGCCTCGGCCGGAAGCGGCCAGCTCGTCGCAGCCGCCCTGATCGGCATCGGCGTCATCGTCTTGCTGATCACGATCTTCAAGCTGCACCCGTTCCTGAGCCTCACCATCGGATCGCTCGTCGTGGGCGCGATTGCCGACCGCCCGCTGGCCGACGTCGTGACGAGCTACACCACGGGGGTCGGGGCGACTGTCGCCAGCGTGGGTACGTTGATCGCGCTAGGCGCGATGTTCGGGAAGCTGCTCGCCGACTCCGGGGGCGCTGACCAGATCGTCGACACGATCGTGGGCAAGTCCTCACCGCGTACATTGCCATGGGCCATGGCGGCAATCGGCGCGATCATCGGTCTGCCGATGTTCTTCGAGATCGGCCTCGTCCTCCTGATGCCGGTCATCTTCCTCGTGTCGAAGCGTTCCAACACGTCGGTGATCGCTCTCGGCATACCGGCTCTTGCGGGCCTGTCGGCCATGCATGGCTTCGTGCCACCTCACCCCGGGCCCCTCGTGGCCATCGACGCCTTGAAGGCCAACTTGGGAGTCACGCTCGGCTTCGGCATCATCGTGGCAATCCCGACGATCATCGTGGCGGGTCCGCTGTTCGCCAAGCTCGCGGCCAAGTGGGTGCCCGTGCCGGCGGGAGACCTCTTCGACCACGAGCTCGAGGAGCATGCCAAGCGGCCGAAGTTCGGCATCACGTTGGCCACGGTGCTGCTTCCCGTCGTGCTGATGATGGGCAAGGCGCTGTCCGACCTCTTTGCTGACGAGGGCACGACGCTTCGCGACTTTCTCGACTTCATCGGGACACCCCTCATCGCGCTGCTCATCGCCGTCGTCGTCGCGATTTTCACGCTCGGGCGCGCATCGGGCATGGACAAGGACGCGATCTCCAAGACGTTGGAGAAGTCACTGCCGCCCGTCGCCGGAATTTTGCTCATCGTGGGCGCGGGTGGCGGATTCAAGCAGACGCTGGTCGACACCGGCATCGCGAACGTGCTGGCCGATTTTGTCAAGGACAGTGGCTTCTCCATTCTTCTCTTGGCATGGTTCGTCGCGGTCCTGATCAGATTGGCCACCGGCTCCGCCACCGTGGCCACCATCACCGCCTCGACGATCATGGCTCCGTTGGCCGACGGTATGGCGACCGGCGAGGTTTCGCTGCTCGTCCTCGCGATCGGCGCCGGGTCGTTGTTCTTCTCGCACGTCAACGACGCTGGCTTCTGGCTCGTCAAGGAATATTTCGGACTCACGGTCGGCCAGACCATCAAGTCCTGGTCCTTGATGGAGACGGTGCTGTCGGTGAGTGGTCTCGCGGCTGTGCTGTTGCTCGGCATCGTCGTCTAGGCGTGGTCGCGTCGCTACCCAGTTGTAATCTGCAACCATGCTGATTCCGCTGCTGCGCGTCTACCTCGCGCCCTACAAGCGGCCGATCGGGTTCATCCTGATCCTGCAGTTGATCCAGACGATGGCCAACCTGTACCTACCTGGGCTCAACGCCGACATCATCGATCGTGGCGTCGTCTCGGGGGACACTGCCTACATCGTGCGCACCGGCGCCATGATGCTGGCCGTCACCGTGGTGCAGGTCGTATGCGCCGTGCTCGCCGTCTACATCGGCGCCAAGACAGCCATGGGCCTCGGTCGCGACCTTCGCCATGCGGTGTTCAGCAAGGTGGAGACATTCGCCGCGCGGGAGGTCGCTGAGTTCGGCGCGCCCACGCTCATTACGCGTTCGACCAACGACGTCCAGCAGGTCCAGATGATCGTCTTCATGACCTTCACGTTCCTGGTGGCTGCGCCCATCACCTGTGTCGGCGGCATCATCCTGGCGCTTCGCGAGGACGTCCAGCTCTCGAGCCTGCTGGTGGTGGTGGTCCCGGCGCTAGCGGTGAGTGTCGGGCTCGTCATCAGGCAGATGCGGCCGCTGTTCAGGCTCATGCAGGTCAAGATCGACACCATCAACGGCGTGATGCGTGAGCAGATCATGGGCATTCGAGTGATCCGCGCCTTCGTCAAGGAGGACTACGAGGCCGAGCGTTTCGGCGCCGCCAATCGCGACAACATGGAGGTGGCGATCGCGGTTGGGCGGCTGATGTCGATGATGTTCCCGATCGTCATGCTGGTCATGAACGTCTCGGTGGTCGCTGCCACCTGGTTCGGCGGCCTACGTATCGGCAGTGGTGACCTTCAGGTCGGCACCTTGACGGCGTTCCAGAGCTATCTGATCCAGATCCTCATGGCGGTCATGATGGCGACCTTCATGCTGATGCTGCTCCCGCGCGCGGAGGTGTCGGCAGAGCGGATCACCGAGGTGCTCGACACCGAGCCGAGCGTGCTGGCTACCGCCGAAGCCCGTCGCCACCACGTGCGCGAAGGTCGCGTCGACATCCAAGGTGCTTCGTTCTCTTACCCGGGCGCCGAGCAACCGGTCCTCGAAGGCATCGACCTCCTCGCAAGACCCGGCGAGACTACGGCGATCATCGGGTCGACGGGCAGTGGCAAGTCGACCCTCCTCAACCTCATACCGCGCTTCTTCGACGTGACCGGCGGGCACGTGCGACTCGACGGTGAGGACGTGCGTGACCTCGTGCCCGACGATGTATGGGCGGCCATCGGGCTGGTCCCTCAACGGCCGTTCCTCTTCTCGGGCACGGTCGCGAGCAACCTTCGCTATGGGCGACCCGACGCTACCGACGCAGAGCTGTGGGAAGCCCTCGAGATAGCGCAAGCACGTGACTTCGTCGAAGAGATGCCGTTAGGTCTCGATGCGCCGATTGCCCAGGGCGGCACCAATGTCTCAGGTGGGCAGCGCCAGCGTCTCGCCATCGCGCGTGCGCTGGTCAAGAAGCCGAAGATCTATCTCTTCGACGACTCGTTCTCGGCGCTCGACTACGCCACTGACGCCGCGCTTCGCCGCGCCTTGGTGCCGGTCACGCGCGACGCTGCCCTCATCATCGTGGCGCAACGCGTGAGCACCGTTCGTGACGCCGCCAGGATCGTGGTGCTCGACGAGGGACGCGTCGTGGGCACGGGCACGCATACCGAACTCATGGACACCTGCGACACCTATCGCGAGATCGTGTTGTCCCAGATCAGCGCGGAGGAGGCCGCATGAGTGGTCGCAATCCGCTTGCTATGGGCGCGCCTCCGGCCAAGCCGAAGGACTTTCGCGGCGCGACGAGGCGCCTGCTGACCTATTTGTTCCGCGAGAAGATCCTGATCGCGGCCATCCTCGCCTTCGGTGTCATTGGCACATTGCTGTCGGTCCTCGGGCCCAAGATCCTCGGCTACGCCACCGACCTCGTGTTCACCGGCTACATGAACAACCGCTTTGCCGATGGCGGCTCGAAGGCCGACGTCGTGGCCGGGCTCCGCGCTGACGGCCAGGACCGCGTCGCGTCACTCGTGGAAGCGATGGATCTCCATCCTGGCGCGGGCATCGACTTCACGCGCCTCGGCTGGGTGCTCAGCGGTGTCCTGGTCCTGTATGTCGTCGCGTCCCTCTTCATGTGGTTCCAGGGCCGGATCGCCACCGTCGTCGTGCAGCGCACCGTGGCGGGGCTTCGCAACGAGGTCGAGGACAAGCTCTCGACGTTGCCGCTCGCGTACTTCGACACCAAGCCGCGTGGCGAGATCTTGTCGCGCACCACCAACGACATCGACAACATCGCCCAGTCGCTTCAGCAGACAATGAGCCAGTTGCTGACCTCGGTGCTCACGGTTGTCGGCGTGATCGCGATGATGCTCTACATCTCGCCGCTGCTGGCCGTGGTGGCTCTCGTGACCGTGCCGGTTGCAGTCCTCATCACCAAGGCGATTGCCGGGCGGTCCCAGCCTCAGTTCGTCAAGCAGTGGGCGAGCACGGGCCGGCTCAATGGTCACATCGAAGAGGTGTTCACCGGCCACGAGATCGTCAAGGTGTTCGGCCGCCAGGACGAGGCGCGCGAGACGTTCGACCGCCACAACGGTGACGTGTTCGAGGCGAGCTTCCGCGCGCAGTTCATCTCGGGGATCATCCAGCCGGTCATGATGTTCGTGTCGAACCTCAACTACGTGGCCGTAGCGGTCATCGGAGCCGTGCGGGTGTCATCGGGCGCCATCAGTATCGGTGACGTGCAAGCGTTCATTCAGTACTCACGCCAATTCACCCAGCCGCTGACCCAGCTGGCTTCGATGCTCAACCTGCTGCAATCGGGTGCGGCCTCAGCCGAGCGAGTCTTCGAGTTCCTTGATGAGGCAGAGGAGTCGCCCGATGCCGTCGGCGCCATCGACCCCAAGCGCATCGTGGGGCGGGTTGCTTTTGAGGACGTGTCGTTCGCCTACAAGGCCGACCAGCCGTTGATCGAGCATCTTGACCTGATCGCCGAGCCCGGGCAGACGATCGCCATCGTCGGGCCGACGGGTGCCGGCAAGACCACGCTCACCAACTTGGTGCTGCGCTTCTATGACGTCGACTCGGGGCGCATCACCCTCGACGGCATCGATATCGCGGCGATGCGTCGCGATGTGCTGCGCAAGAACTTCGGGGTCGTCCTGCAAGACACGTGGCTCTTCACCGGCACGATCCGCGACAACATCGCCTATGGCGCAGCCGGGGCCACCGATGATCAAGTGATGGCGGCGGCGCGCACGGCTTTCGTCGACCACTTCGTCCGCACGCTTCCCGACGGCTACGACACAGTGATCGACGAGTCTGGCAACAACGTCAGTGCTGGCCAACGTCAGCTGTTGACGATTGCACGGGCGTTCCTCGCCGACCCGGCGATCCTGGTGCTCGACGAGGCGACCAGCTCGGTCGACACCCGCACGGAGGCCCTCGTGCAAAAGGCCATGGAGCAGCTGCGATCGGGGCGCACCAGCTTCGTGATCGCGCATCGTCTCTCCACCATCCGCGATGCCGATCGCATCGTCGTCAAGGAGCACGGGCTCATCGTCGAGCAGGGCACCCATGAGGGCCTGCTGGCAACCGACGGTGCCTACAAAAAGTTGTATGCGGCGCAGTTCGCGGGGGCGGCGGCCGAGGAGTTGTCGCCCTGATTGGAGCCTGAGCCGGAGTTCTGGCAGAATGGGCCCTTGCGTCTGGCACGCATCCGGACCCTCTCATCCGCATACGCGCTAGATCCACAGATTTTGTCTGCACCGCGTCCCCACACGGTGCGGCAGGTCACCACCATTCAAGTATTTGAGGAGACACCACACCAGTGGCAGTCAAAATTCGTCTGAAGCGCATGGGCAAGATCCGTACGCCGTTCTACCGCATCGTTGTCGCCGACTCACGCAAGAAGCGTGACGGCCGGGTCATCGAAGAAATCGGCACCTATAACCCCAAGGCTGATCCGTCGATCATCCACGTGGAGTCCGAGCGTGCTCAGTACTGGCTCGGCGTCGGCGCACA
>JAOPXA010000181.1 GCA_025965395.1 Nocardioidaceae bacterium
CTATTCCGCCCTTCTCCGGGATCGATAAAGCCACCATCGCTGAGCGCTCGCGAGGCGGTCTCGGGCGACCACTAGGCTGGCGGCGTGGTGGTGACTGCTGATCGGTGTCTCGTGATGGGGGTCGTCAACGTCACGCCCGACTCGTTTTCCGACGGGGGCCGATGGCTGGATCCTGACACCGCGATCGCCCACGGACTCGATCTCGTGTCGCAGGGGGCCGACCTCATCGACGTCGGCGGTGAGAGCACCCGGCCCGGTGCTCAGCGGATCGATCCGGCCGAGGAGCTGCGGCGGGTTATCCCGGTGATCGAGGGGCTCGTAGCCGAGGGCGTGCGAGTGTCGGTCGACACGATGCGCGCCTCCGTGGCCGATCGGGCGCTGAACGCGGGCGCATACCTCGTCAATGACGTCTCGGGCGGCCGCGCCGACCCGCACCTGCTGGCTGTGGCGGCCGAGGCCGGGGCGCCGTTCGTCGTGATGCACTGGCGCGAGCACTCGGCCTCGATGCAGAACAACACCCACTATGGCGATGTCGTTGCCGACGTGGTGGCTGAGCTGGGCGTGCAGGTCGAGGGCGCCCTTGCTGCCGGCATCGATCCGGGGAGACTTGTGGTCGACCCCGGGCTCGGTTTCTCCAAGACGGGGGCACAGAACTGGACGGTCCTGAAGCACCTGGATGCCTTCCTTGCACTGGGCTACCCGCTGCTCGTCGCTGCCAGTCGCAAGCGTTTTCTCGGCGAGCTGCTGGCCGATGGTGCCGACCTTCGCCCCACGGATGGACGCGACGACGCGACCGCAGCAATCTCGGCGCTCGCCGCCGCACAGGGCGCTTGGTGCGTGCGGGTCCACGAGGTCGCGGCCTCGGTCGACGCGGTCAAGGTCGCCGCCCGGTGGTCCCATGGCTGACCGCAACACCGAGGCGGTTCTGGCGGTCAACCAGGCGATGTATGACGCGATCGAGACCGGCGACATCGACCTCATGAACTCGCTGTGGGCTGCGCGGTCCGAGGCGATCTGCATCCACCCGGGCGCCGAGCCCATTCGTGGAGGCTCCCAGGTGTCACGGTCGTGGGCCATGCTCATGGCTAACGTCGGCTACATACAGTTCTTCCTCACCGATGTCACGGTGAGCTTCCTGCCACACGCGGAGCGCCCGCAGGTTGCCTATCTGACCTGCACCGAGAACATGCTGTCGGGCGAAGGCGTGGACTCGGTGGAGTCGTTCACCGGCGGCAAGGCAGTGGCCAGCAACGTCTTTGTGCTCGAGGACGAACACTGGAAACTGGCCGCCCACCATTCGTCGCCCGTAGCCGTCCAGGAGGAGCAATGACGTGTCCCGAGGGGCTCGACCGCATCGAGATCAAGGGCATTTCCGGCCATGGACACCATGGGCTTTTCGACTTCGAGCGCCGCGATGGTCAAACGTTCATTGTCGACGTGGACCTCGGTCTGGACCTCGGTCCGGCTGCACTCACAGGGGATTTGTCGCGGACCGTCGACTACGGCTCCTTGAGTGAAAAGCTGCACGAACAGATCGTCACCAATCCGGTAGATCTTATCGAGACGGTGGCACTGCGTATGGTGGACTTGTGCTTAGAGGCCGAGCACGTGCAATGGGTTAAGGTGACAGTCCACAAGCCCGGAGCGCCCATCGCGGTGGCATTCACTGATGTCGCTGTGACGATAGAGCGGAGCAGAATGTGACCGAATCGCCCACGCCATATATTTTGGACGCTGACACCATGACCGGCGGGATGCGACCCATCCGCCAGGCAGTGATTTCGGTGGGCTCCAATCTGGGTGATCGCCTCTACAACCTCCAAGGTGCCGTCTCGGCACTGGAGGACACGCCCGAGGTCACCATCGTCACCGTCTCGTCGGTCTATGAGACCAAACCGATGGATGCGACCGAAGGTTCCAAGGATTTCCTGAATGCGGTCATCCTTATCGACACCACGTTGACGGTTCATACGCTGCTCGATCGAGCGCTGGCCATCGAAGACGCGTTCGGTCGTGTGCGCGGCGCCAAGAACGCTCCTCGTACGCTCGATGTCGACCTCGTCGTCGTGGGAGACCGGGTCTGTGACGACGAGTCGCTGACGCTTCCTCACCCGCGTGCTCACGAGCGCGCCTTCGTGCTCGTGCCGTGGCTCGAGATCGACGCTGAGGGAGAGATCCCGGGCAAGGGTTTTGCGGCTGACATCATCGCGACGCTCGACGTCGGCGACGTCAAGCGTCGCGAGGATCTCGAGATCATCTTGTGAGCGCCCGTCTAGCGTGAACGCGGTCTAGCGTGAGCAAGATGCAACGCACGTCGGCGGTCACGCTGACGGTCGTTGGCTGCATTGGCCTGGTCGTCGGGCGCTTCGCCAGGACTGTGTTCGAGCATCGAGACGGAGTCGCGCCCGTGGTCGGCTGGGCGTCTACGACGGGCTTGCTGGTGGGCGCCGTGATCCTTGGGTCGCTCGCCTGGAGCACTCACCAGACGTTGCAGACCAAGAAGCAGAGCATCGCTGCTCATCGTGGGGTGAGGTTGCTCGCGTTGGCCAAGGCGAGCGCCGTGGTGGGCGCGTTGTTCGCTGGTGCCTACGGGGGTTATGCGTTGGCGTTCATCGACGCGTTCGACACCAGCATGGGTCGCGAGCGCGTGCTGCGATCGGCCGCAGCCGGAGTCGCCGGGTTGCTCGTGATGATTGCTGCCCTCCTGCTCGAACGCGCGTGCCAGGTGCCGGGAGACGACGACGAGAGCGGCAAGGGCAAACCATCCCGCTCCGGCACCGACCCAACCCCCGCCTAGCGCTCCCCTCACCTCTCCGCTGAGGGAACCAATATGGTCGAGATTTTGCTCGAAAGGCGACCATATTGGTTCC
>JAOPXA010000189.1 GCA_025965395.1 Nocardioidaceae bacterium
CCGCGCACCCCGGTCTAGGCTGGCGACGTGGAGCGACCCCGTTCAGACCTGCGCTCCGATGAAGCGTGGCTCGACGAGGCCGCAGCGTGGATCCGTGAGGTCGCGGCGGAGGCAGATCTCCACCTGCACGGACGCATTGAGGTCCACCGCCATCGCGTCTGGGCGACGACCTTGATCGCGCACTCCCACCGGGGGACGCTTTGGTTCAAGGCCAACTGCCCCGCATTTGCGTTCGAACCCGCGCTGGTCCATCTCTTGACGGAGATCGCTCCTGATGCGGTGACCGCTCCCGTGGCGATCGATCCACGACGCGGATGGATGCTGCACCTCGACGGCGGGCCGGCGCTCGGCGACCACCACGAGCCAACCACCGACGACTGGGCGCAGATCGTGCAGCAGATGGGCAGCCTCCAGTGTGCGCTCGGCGGCCATCGGGAGCGCCTCCTTGCCACCGGATTGCCGGACTGTGCTCCGACGACCGTCGCGCACAGGTTCGACGACCTCGTCGAGACGTATGCGTCGACGCCACCCGCGCATCCCTCGCACCTTTCACCGGAGATGTATGCCGACCTGCTGCGGCAGCGCCCGCGGGTCATCGACGCGGCGCAGCAGCTCGGGAGCTTTGCGGTGTCGGCGGCCCTTCAGCATGGAGACCTGCACCCCTGGAACGTGTTTGCGGCGACCGACTCCCGGGGTCGACACCGGGTCTTCGATTTCGGCGACGCGCAATGGGCATCGCCGTTTGAGGTTCTGGCTGTGCCCTTTGGCTGGATCGCGCCGTCCGAGAGTGCTGCTTGGCTGCCGGTGCTGCACGCGTACCGCGAGGTGTGGAGCGACCTGATCGGGCCACGAGACTTCGACGCGCTCTTCAACGCCACGCATGTCACCCATCCCATCAATCGAGCAGCGACTTGGCGCGCGGCGCTCGCCACCGCATCGCCCGATTCGTGGGGCACGTGGGGATCTCAACCCGCCGACCACCTGCGCAACCTTCTTGAGGATCGCGGATGAGCCCGACCGAGCTGCCGCCCTCGCCGTGGGTCTTCAACTCCCAGGTCTGGCCCGACGACGACTGCGTCGCCATGGGAGCCGACCTCGAGCCCGCGACGATCGTCGCCGCATACTCTGCGGGTGCCTTCCCGATGCCCCACGACGACGTGGACGAGATGCTGTGGTGGTCCCCGCGCGAACGAGGTGTCTTGCGGATCGCGGAGATGAAGGTCTCGCGCTCATTGCGCAAGTCGCGCGCCCGTCTGCACGTGACGGTCGACGAGTCGTTCGACGAGGTGATTGCCGCGTGTGCCGATCCACGGCGGACCGGGGCCTGGATCGACGGTCAGATCATGGCGGCGTATCGCGAGCTCCACCGCCTCGGGTGGGCTCATTCTGTCTAAACCCGTGTCGACGAATGTAGGCTCGTTGGCGGACTGTATGGGCTTGCGATCGGCGGTCTCTTCGCCGGGGAATCGATGTTCCACACGGCCACTGACGCCTCCAAAGTGGCCCTGATGGGGCTTGTGGAGGTGCTTGACGACGGTGTCGAGAGGCTCATCGACGTCCAATGGCGCACCGATCACCTGGCGACGTTGGGAGTGTCGACCATGACCCGGAAAACCTATGTGGAGGCCCTCCCAGGGCTCATTCGGCGTCCATTGCCTGAGATTTGGTGGAAAAACGCGCGAAATGCCGACGAATAGGCGTGTATCTCCTTGGTTTTGGGCAACGAATACCTAGACTGAAAGTCGTTTCTGACTGAATTACCAAGGAGTATTCAATGGCTATCAACCGTAGCGAACTGGTCTCAGCCCTGGCTGAGAAGGCCGGCACTAGCAAGACTGACGCCGACTCGGTCTTGTCCGCATTGAGCGAGGTCCTTCTCGAGGCCGTCAGCAAGGGTGAGAAGGTCCAGATTCCTGGGATTCTCTCTGTCGAGCGCGTGGCCCGTTCGGCTCGCACCGGTCGCAACCCTTCCACGGGCGAGACGATCGACATCCCCGCTGGTTTCGGCGTCAAGGTGAGCGCTGGCACGAAGCTCAAGGCTGCCGCCAAGTAGGCACCGCACCACACGAAGCCCCTGACCTCATGCTGAGGTCGGGGGCTTCGCCATCTCTCTTGCCCTCAGACCACATCGCGCCCGGCTTGCAGCCAGGCGTCCATACCTCCGGCGAGATTGATCGCATCGAAGCCGTTCTGGACCAGGTATGCGGTCGCGCGCGCCGAACGTCCACCCAAGTGACAGACCACCAAGGTCTGCACTTGAGGGTCGAGCTCGGCCGTACGGCCGGTGACTTCACCGAGCGGGATGTGGATCGCGCCGTCGATATGGCCACTGTTCCATTCGTCGATCTCGCGCACGTCAAGGACGACGAGATCTGCGGGCAAAGGGTTGGACAGCTGAGAGAGGTCCGTCGTGGGGACGCCATTCGTAGTCATACCCCCAGTGTGCCGCGCGTGGCTAGGCTCTCGACATGACCTACCGTTTCCATCGACTGGCTCGTTCGTGGTCGAAGTACGCCTGGTGGAAGCTGCCGCTGGTCGGCGTCGTGGGTGCGGTCTTCTTTGTCGTCACGCAGTTCTGGATCGTCGGCGTCTACGTGGCGGCCCACGCCGGCGAAGACTTCGATTCGGTCATCGACCGCCTGGGCAGCGATCTGACTATCCCCGGCGACTTCGCCGTCTCCATGCTGTCGATCATCGCCATGATCCCCGCGCTGATGCTGGCGACGTTCCTCCTGGGCGCCAAGCCGGTGGGTCTGTTGTGGTCCGTTGCCGGTCGGATGAGGTGGCGGTGGTTGGGCCAGATGGTCGCCCTGGCGGTGGTGGTGGACCTCGTGATGTTCAGCCTCGGTTTCTCGCTCAGCGCACTTGTGTCATCGGATGATCTGTCCGCGCCGGAGTTCTCCGGTGGCAGCACGTGGGTGCTGATCGGTCTCGTCCTCGTGTTGACGCCCTTTCAGTCGACTGCTGAGGAGTATGTGTTTCGTGGCTATCTCGCCCAGCTGGTCGGCGGCTTCCTCAAGCACCCTGCTTGGGCGATTCTGCTTCCGGTGCCGCTCTTCGTCCTGGGTCACGTCTACGACGCGTGGGGCCTGCTCGACGTAGCAGCGTTCGCGGTGGTTGCCGGCATCCTGACCTGGATGACGGGAGGTCTCGAGGCGGCCATTGCGGCTCATGCGGTCAACAACGTGCTGTTGTTCCTGTTGGGCTCGATCAAGGTGATCGATATCAACGCCACGAGCGGCAGCCTTTGGGGCGTCATGCAGACGGCCGTGACCGGGGCGGTATTCATCGCCCTCGTGGCGCGACAGGTCGACAAAGTCGGTCTGGTGACGACGAGGAGCCAGCCCCTCGCGGCTCCTCCGTACCCGCGCGTGGACGATGTGCGAGCGACATCACCGAGTGTCGACCACGCGCCGCACGAGGGATGAGCGGCGCATGCGTTATTTTGATGAAGTCATGATGTGCATCGGTACACCGCGCAGGGCCGCCTGGACGATTCAGTTCTCCGGGGCGGTCGTTTTGTGATGCGAACCCACGACGAGCTCGTCTTTCCCTTCTCGGCGACGACGCCGAGCGTGGCGCGCACCAAGCTCGCCGCGTTCCTGACGGTCAACCACGTCTCATCGCCCGTGATCGACGACGCCCTCATCGTGCTGAGCGAGATGCTTGCCAACGCCGTGTGCCATGGCGGGCCCCGGCCTGACGGCAAGCTGGCCGTGGCGTGGGAGCTTCGGCCTCCCGTGCTCGAGCTGCACGTGGCCGACGGGGGCGATGGTGGGTCCTTCGAGCCGCAGATCTTCGACGAGGACTCCCTGAGTGGTCGCGGCCTGGCCATCATCAATAAGGTGGCCAAGCGCTGGTGGGTTGATGATTTCGACGGCACCAGCGTTCACGCCGAAATCGCGCTGCGCTAGATCTCGCGCGCACAACCTCTGGAGCAACCGTGGGTAAGAAGTCACGTCGCAAGGTCAAACCGGTCAAGGAACAGATGCCGTTCGTCTCTCGTACGTTCGAGGGTCTGCCGGGCGAGGCTGATTGGATCGCGCTCCGGGAGTTTGTGCCTGCAGCCACGAGCAACATCACGCTTGCCGACTCCGATCGCGTCATCAAGATCTGCTCGCTGCTTCCTGGGGCTGGAGTCGGGCTCGTCCGGCCCGACGACGAGATCTGGATCGGGCTCCAGGTCGCGCACAACTTCGGCGACATCAGCCGCGACCTCGCGCACGCCATTGCTCTCGGGCTCGAGACGCCGTCAGGCACCCCGATCGTCATGACCGACCCGGGGGTGGGTCCGCGGCTGCAAGACATCATTGCGCCCGACAGCACCTTCGACGTGACTGTTCACGACGGCTTCGACTACTGGATCGCTGGGGTTGATGACTCCGATCAGGCGGCCGAGCTGATGGAGTCCGCGAATGAAGGGGCGACGCCGACGGCTCAGGTGGAAGGTGTCGAGCACGCATACTGGACACAGTTCGGCGGCCGCAGCTACGTGCGCTGGGTCCGCACCGAGGACGAGGACGACGTGCTGACGGCTTTGGCGCGGCTTCGTACGGCTGGCGGCGACGGCATCGGGGACGACACGCGCTTGATCGGCATGTTCCGCGCCCATGGACTGTTGGTGCCGGTGTGGGAGCTCGATGCGGGTCAAGACGCCGCCTCGCTCGTAGGCAGCGCCCAGGAGTTCGAGAAGCGCCTGGCGGGGACGATGACCTTGACGGGAAGCCTGACCGCTGAGGAGCGGTCAGCCCGCAGCAGCCTGGCCAACCGCCAGCTCACCATCCGCTAGCAACCCCCTCCTCCTCC
>JAOPXA010000227.1 GCA_025965395.1 Nocardioidaceae bacterium
TACTGGCGGTCGATCCGTCGAGCGTACGTACGGGCGGCTCGGTCCTGGGTGACAAGACGCGAATGTCCCAGCTCGCCCCCAACCCGGACGCGTTCATCCGTCCCTCACCGAGTGCTGGCACGCTCGGCGGTGTCGCACGCGCCACGACCCAGGCGATCACGATCCTGGAGGCGTCCGCATACGACGTGATCCTCGTCGAGACCGTCGGCGTCGGGCAGTCCGAGGTCACGGTAGCGGGGATGGTCGACACGTTCCTGTTCCTGACGTTGGCTCGCACGGGCGACCAGCTTCAGGGCATCAAGAAGGGCATCCTCGAGATCGCCGATGTCATCGCGGTCAACAAGGCAGACGGCGACCGCGAGATGGAGGCCAAGGCGACCGCGAAGGATCTGGCGGGGGCCATCCGGTTGGTCAATGCGGGTTCGCAGGGGTGGGTGCCGCCGGTGTTGACGTGCTCGGCGCTCAACGGTATCGACATCGACACGGTGTGGGATCGCGTGCTGGCTCATCGGGACTCGCTGGGTGCGGATGGTCTTGGTGCCAAGCGGGCTCAGCAGCAGCTGGAGTTCACCTGGGCGCTCGTACGCGATGAGCTCGATCAACGGCTGCGGACCAATGCGGCCGTGTCGGCGGTGCGCGCCGAGGTGCGGGCCGCGATCCTGGCGGGGGAGATGCCCGCCGCCACGGCGGCCGACCAGATCCTCGCCGCATACGACGCCAATCCCGGCTAGACGCGCACGCCGACTTCGCCCCGCTCGTCCGCACCCACCCTCCCCTCGAGTGGCGCATTTTGGTTGTCCTACGACGCCACAGGGCCCGAATGTGCGCCACTCGACGATCAAACTGCGCCACTCGCGGATCTGGGGGGCTCAAGGGAGCGTGACGAGGGCTCGAAAAGGGCGTTTAAGCCCCACGATTGGGGGAAGTCGCGGGCGGTATGGAACGATTGCTACATGAAAAGAACCGTGTCGTCCCACCTCGAAATCTACCTCTACGACACGGCGGATTTGATCTTCTCGATCGCCGTTGCCGAAGGCGCTCAGTTCACCTCGGAGAAGCTGACTTTCGTGTCCAACGGACAGTCGTTGGAGGCTACCGAGATCGTCGGTCGGCACGGTACCCGCCTGCACCGGCTCATCGCCAACACGGGACCGATGACCATCGACTACTTCTGCGAGGTCGAAGGCGTCATCGCGCCTCCGAGCGTGGATGAGATCGATCTGATCGAGTACCGCAGGCCCAGCCGCTACTGCGAGTCCGACACGTTGATGCCCACCGCTGCGGCCGAGTTCGCCGGGCTGGAGGGCAAGGCCTTGCTCGACGCGGTCAGCTCGTGGGTCGGTGATCGCTTGAGCTATGTGCCGGGCGCCAGCCAACCCACCGACGGCGCCGTCGCCACGATGCTCGCGCGCCAAGGTGTCTGCCGCGACTACGCGCATCTAGTCGTCGCCTTGCTCCGCGGCCTCGACGTACCGGCGCGTTTGGTGTCGGTCTACGCGCCAGGCCTGAGCCCCATGGACTTCCACGCGGTCGCCGAAGCATACGTCGAGGGTGCGTGGCACGTCGTGGACGCGACGACGCTGGCCCCCCGCAGCAGCTTGCTCCGCATCGCGACCGGCCAGGACGCGTCAGAGACCGCATTCCTGTCTCAGCACTGGGCGGGCGTGGACCTGCAATACCTCGAGGTCACCGCGGTCGTCGACGTACTCCCGATGGACGACATCACCCAGCTCGTCCACCTCAACTAGCCGATCCCGCCCGTCGGCGACGAATCCTTCGTCGTGGTGGGCCGTATGGTGGCGTTAGCGGTCGCGAAAGCGCGTCGCCGCGGCGGCCGCCTCGCGGAGCTGCTCGATCGTGAAGCGGGGCCCGTATGCGGGGGTGCCGCGCTGGACGCGCCACCCCTCGCTGAGAGGGCCGAGGTCGAGCACGTCGAAGCCGATCGTGTCGAAGAACTCCGTCGCGATCTTCTTGGCCTGGTCGTCGTCGCCGGCCAGCGCGGTCGCCTGACGCACCCCGCCAGGGTGGTGCCTCTCGCGGGCGAGCTGTGTTGGATGCAGGTGGTTGAAGCCCTTGACGACATACGCCTCAGGCAACTGTGCCTGAAGCACCTCGGACACGGTCGTGGTCTCGTTCCAGAGCTCCTCGATCTCGCCGTCGCGCTTGCGGTAGTAGTTGTTGCCGTCGATGACCACCTTGCCCGCGAAAGGCTCCGGCGGCAGCGAGTAGACACCGATCAGGGGAATGATCATCGCGATGATGTCGGACGCCTCGGCCGCGTCTGCCACGGTGGCGGCACGCGCGGTCGGCCCTAGCTCAGCGACGAGCTCGCCCAGTGTCTCCGGGCCACGCGAGTTCGCGACCACGACGTCGTAGCCGTTGACCACGCAGGACCGCGCAATCTCGCTGCCCATGAGTCCGACGCCGATGATGCCGATGGTGGTCATATGCGAATTACCTCGAACGTGGGAGGGGCGAGATGTGCGTGCAACGATGGTGCCATGGCCCTCGAACCTGCGACACCTCGCATAGCGATTAACTATTGTACTCAATGCAACTGGCTGCTGCGGGCTCAATGGTTTGCGGCCGAACTGCTGTCGACGTTCGTGGCGGAGGTCGGCGAAGTGGCACTCATACCGGGCACCAATGCCGTCTTCACCATCCATGTCAACGGTGAGCTGATCTGGGATCGCGCCACCGACGGCGGGTTTCCCGAGATCACTGAGCTCAAGCGGCGTGTACGTGATGAGATTGCACCAGACAAGTCGCTCGGACATTCCGATCGACAGGCCAGCGCTTCGTCATAGCCCGAGAGAACTATTCACGAGTAGTCCTAAAGAACTATTCGTCTGCTAGTGTGTAAAGGGCAAACACATGAGAGAGCCGACCACCTCGGGGGGATGGTCGGCTCTCCTGCATGTGAGCCCTTGCGTGGCAAGATGGGTCCATGACCCCACCCACGGGCATACGCAGTGACGGAGCGTTGATCTTCGCGCGCGAGTACGCGCATCCGATCGACCGCGTCTGGCAGTTCCTCAGCGAGCCAGACTTGTGTGGCCTCTGGTTTGGTAGCTGGGAGGGCAAGGCTTTGCCAGGCGTCACAGTGCCGTTCACGATGACGGCCGAAGAAGAGGGCCCGCCCGTGGATCTGCGGGTGCACATCTGCGACGGCCCTCACTTGCTTGCGGTCGAGATGGGCGAGGCGGACAAGCCGTGGCGGCTCAGCGCCGAGCTTGAGGGTGCGGGTCACGCGACCACCATCACCATGCGGCACCAGATGGACCCTGAGTCCTACAACAGCGCGTATGGGCCGGGTTGGGAGTACTACCTCGACCGGCTCGGTGCCGCGCTCGACGACGCGCCGATGCCGGCGTGGGATCGATACGAGCCGGAGATGCTCGCGTACTACGAAGCGCTCTAGGTAAAGACGAGCGGGTCGGGCCCGGTGCGTCCGCCGCGCTCGAGCCCGGTGATGCGCGCGATGTCGTCGGCGTTCAGCTCGATGTCTGCCACGTCGAGGTTCTCGACGATGCGCGCGGGCGTGACCGACTTGGGGATAGCGACGTTGCCGAGGGCCAGGTGCCACGCCAGGATCACCTGGGCAGGGCTCTTGCCGAGGCGCTCGGCGATCTCGACAATGGTGGGCTCCTCGAGCACGGCGCTGCGGGCCAGCGGGCTCCAGGCCACGGTCACGATGCCGTGGGCATCGTGGAAGGTACGCAGGGCCTCCTGGGTGAGGGCCGGATGCAGCTCGATCTGGTTGACGGCGGGCACGGTGCCGCCGAGGTCGATGATCCGCTGGAGGTGATCGGGCTCGAAGTTGGACACCCCGATGCTCTTGATGAGCCCCTCGGCGTGCAGCTTCTCGAAGGCTCGCCACGTCTCGAGGTACGTGTCCCGCTTGGGCATCGGCCAATGGATCAGGTAGAGGTCAAGGTAGTCGAGCCCGAGTGACGTGAGGCTATGGTCGAACGCTCGCAGCGTCGACTCATACCCTTGCTCGGTGTTCCAGAGCTTGGTCGTCACGTAGATCTCGTCGCGGGGGAGGGCGCTCGCCGCGACGGCCTTGCCGACGCCGGCTTCGTTGCGGTAGATGGTCGCCGTGTCGATGTGGCGGTAGCCGGCCTCGAGGGCATACGCCACCGTTGCCTCGGTCTCCTCCTCGGTGACCTGCCAGACGCCGAAACCGATCTGGGGAATCCGCTCACCGTTGTTGAGCGTGAGCGTTGACGTTTCCGAAGACATGCGTGTCGAGTCCGATCTCGAGGGGGCGGGCACGTTCGCGGTTATGCTACAGGCGGCGGTGCCTCAATCGAGCGCTGCCTGTGCGGGGGCTGCGCCCATGGTGAGGATGCCTGATGTTAAAAGTGACGGTGATTGTGTGTCCTGTGTGTGGGCATGCGGGCGAGCTCGGCAACGGGCCCGCCGGTCGGCCACGGGCATCTTGTAAGCACTGTAAAAGCCTC
>JAOPXA010000235.1 GCA_025965395.1 Nocardioidaceae bacterium
AACTCCTCACGGGTGTGCTCGACAGCCTTGGCCATCTTGCTGTCCGCCTCACGCAGCGTTTCTTCAATCACGATTTCTCCTCAATCGTCCGTCGGGCCGGTCCGTACCGGAGTGCTTGGCGTTCACTGACCCGCGTGTACGAGCGTACCGATCTTCTCACCCTGGAGGACGCGAGCGATGTTTCCCTCGCCCTCCATACCGAACACGATCATGGGCAGCTTGTTCTCCATGCAGAGCGCGAACGCGGCGGCGTCGACGACCTTGAGGCCGCGCTGGAGAGCGTCACTGAAGGTCAAGTCGTCGTACTTGATAGCTGTGGGGTCGGTGGCCGGATCGGCCGAGTAGACGCCGTCGACGCCGCTCTTGCTCATCAAGACGACAGACGCCTTGATCTCAAGAGCACGCTGAGCCGCGACGGTGTCCGTCGAGAAGTACGGCATGCCGGCACCCGCGCCGAAGATGACGACGCGGCCCTTCTCCAGGTGACGGATGGCGCGACGAGGGATGTACGGCTCGGCAACCTGGCCCATGGTGATGGCCGATTGCACGCGCGTCTCCACGCCCTGCTTCTCGCAGAAGTCCTGCAGCGCAAGGCAGTTCATCACGGTGCCCAGCATGCCGATGTAGTCAGCGCGTGAGCGATCCATGCCCTGCTGGGACAGCTCGGCGCCACGGAAGAAGTTGCCTCCGCCGACGACAATCGCCACCTGGACGCCTTGGCGGGTGGCCGCAGCGATCTGGCGAGCGATGCCCTTGACGACGTCAGGATCGATGCCGATCTTGCCGCCACCGAATACTTCGCCCGACAGCTTCAGGAGCACGCGACGCGGAGGCGTCGGCGGCAACGAATCGGAGGCCGGAACGTCGACTTCAGTGCTTACGTCGGTCATACGGTCCGGCCTCCAGATTCGGTGCTGCTCGAGTGTGTCTTAAGAGCCGATCTCGATGTGCGCGAAGCGCTTGAGCTTGACGCCCGCCGCTTCGAGGACAGCCTTGACGGTCTTCTTATTGTCCTGGACGGACGCCTGCTCCAGCAAGACGACGTCTTTGAAGAACCCATTGAGGCGCCCTTCGGTGATCTTGGCAATGGCCTGTTCGGGCTTGCCTTCTTCACGAGCGGTGGCCTCGGCGATCTCGCGCTCCTTGGCGACGACGTCAGCCGGAACCTCTTCGCGCGTGAGGTAGCGGGGACGCATCGCGGCAATCTGCATCGCTGCTCCGCGCGCCGCTTCAGCGTCATCGCCCTCGAACTCGACGATCACGCCGACAGCAGGCGGGAGGTCGCTGGCACGACGGTGCATGTAGGTCGCGACCTGGCCGTCAAAGCTGGCGACGCGCCCGAGCTCGATCTTCTCGCCGATGACGGCAGCGAGGTCGCTGACGGCCTCGGTGACGGTCTTGCCGCTCGCGAGCTTGACCTGGGCGAACTCCTCGGCGTTGGCGGCCTTGGAGTCGTGAGCCGCGATCGCGAGCTCGTTGGCGAGCTGGATGAACTGCTCGTTCTTGGCAACGAAGTCGGTCTCAGAATTGAGCTCGACGATGGCGCTGCCCGAGTTGGCGACGAGGCCTGCGGATGCTTCGCGCTCGGCGCCGCGCTTCGCGGCCTTTGCCGAACCCGTGATGCGCAGGATCTCGATGGCCTTCTCGAAATCGCCGTCAGCCTCGGTGAGAGCCTTCTTGGCGTCCATCATGCCCGCGCCAGTTGCGTCGCGGAGCTTCTTCACTTCTTGGGCGGTTACCGCCATGTCGATGTCCTTACGTGCGTGTGGGGGCCGCCCCTTTTCAGGGGCGACCACCTCACAGGGGTGTGATTTACGCGTCTGCCGTCTTGGCCGCGGCCTTCTTGGCAGGTGCCTTGGGGGCGGGCTTTGCAGCTACGGGAGCTGCTTCGGCGACAACCTCGTCGGCGGGTGTCTCTTCGACAACAGGCTCTTCGACAACAGCTTCAGCGACAGGTGCCTCGGCAACTGGAGCTTCTTCAGCGACCGGCGCTTCGACAACAGCTTCGGCGGCCGCAACAGCCTCTTCAACGACGGTCTCTTCGGAAGCGGGAGTAGCAACGGCCTCCGTGGCGACAGGAGCCTCGGCGGAGCCGGTGAGGATCTCCTTTTCCCAAGCCGCGAGAGGCTCTTCGGCACCAAGCTCAGTGCCCGGAGTCTCGTCGCCGGACTTCGCTCCGCCACGGGCGAGGAGGCCCTCGGCCACGGCGTCGGCGATGACGCGCGTCAAGAGGCCAACCGAACGAATGGCGTCGTCGTTGCCCGGGATCGGGAAGTCGACGTCGTCGGGGTCGCAGTTGGTGTCGAGGATCGCGACGATCGGGATGCCCAGCTTCTTGGCTTCGTCGACCGCGAGGTGCTCTTTCTTCGTGTCGACGATCCACACGGCAGCAGGCGTCTTGCCCATGTCGCGGATGCCGCCAAGAGTCTTCGTCAGTTTGTCGAACTCGCGACGCATCTGAAGGAGTTCTTTCTTCGTACGTCCCGAACCCGCGACGTCGTCGAAGTCGACTTCCTCAAGCTCGCGCATGCGCTGAAGACGCTGGTGCATGGTCTGGAAGTTGGTGAGCATGCCGCCGAGCCAACGCTGGTTGACGAAAGGCATACCGACGCGCTTGGCCTGCTCTTCGATGGGCTCCTGCGCCTGGCGCTTCGTGCCGATGAACAGCACGGTGCCGCCACGGGCGACAGTGGTCTTGATGAACTCGTAGCCGTTGTCGATGTAGGACAGCGACTGCTGGAGATCGATGATGTAGATGCCGTTGCGCTCCGTGAAGATGAATCGCTTCATCTTCGGGTTCCAACGACGGGTCTGGTGACCAAAGTGAACGCCGCTTTCGAGCAGCTGGCGCATGGTGACAACGGCCATAGCCGTTCCTCCTCGTGGGCGCGCGAACGCGCCGCTTCCTAGTTGACGCACCGACGGATGTCGATGCCCTGGCTCCCGTGGGCCACCGTTCGTGGCGCAAGGCCCACCTCAAGAACTGCATGAGGACTAGGAACCTGCTCGTATTCGACTCTCGTGTCATACGACGCGCGGGCGCGCGAATTTCACCAAGGTTTTGGTGATGGGTTGAGTCTACGCCTTCCTTGGCTGCGAGTGCCAATCGTCCACAGGGGCTGCCCGCACGCACGTTGTCCACAACCGTACGATTCGACACTTCCCGAGGTGGGCCCGCTGCCAGACGCTGGTGGGATGACTCCCGTGCGTTGCGCCCTCCTCTCGGTTGCCCTCGTTGCTGCCATCGCCGTTGGCTCTGCCGCATCCCCCAGCACGGCCGCTGTGCGCTGGCAGTGGCCCACGGTCGGAGATCATCGCGTTGATCGCGGGTTCGCCCCTCCCCTCGATGCCTACGGCGCAGGGCACCGCGGCGTCGACCTGCGTGCCATGACCGGTTCGGCCGTGTCGTTGGTCGCTGCCGGGACGGTGTCCTACGTCGGATCCATTGATGGTGTTGCGATGATCACGATCGATCATGGCGACGAGCGCTCGACTTACCAGCCGGTGCTTGCGACCGTTTCTCGCGGCGAACGAGTCGAGTCCGGTGAGGTGATTGGTCGGTTGCTGCGCACGGGCAGCCATTGCTCGCCCCATGCGTGCTTGCACTTGGGGCGCAAGAGGGGCGAGACCTACCTCGACCCGCTCGCCCTGCTCCAGCTTCCCGCCCGGGCACGGCTGATTGACCCGTTTGGCGCCCTCCCTCGGGCGGCTTCCTCAAGCATGGTCAACGGCATTCTCCTGCGCCCCACCAGCGGCGAGGTCTCATCGCCGTTCGGGATGCGCCGTCATCCCCTCACCGGCGAGGTCAAGCTCCATGACGGCACGGACTTCGCCACGGCCTGTGGCACACCCGTTCAGGCGGCGGCCGCGGGTCGGGTGGTCCGAACCTACGAGGACAAGGACTACGGCAAGCGTGTGTTCATCGACCACGGGATCTGGCAAGGTCGTCGCATCGTCACGATCTACAACCACCTGAGCAGTGACAACGTGCGCGTCGGTCAGCGCGTCAACACTGGCCAGCTCATTGCGCGGGTCGGCACGACGGGCCTCTCGACGGGCTGTCATCTGCACTTCATGGTCGAGCGCAATGGCACAGCCGTCGACCCCGCCCCCCTCGTGCGCTGAGGAAAAAGATCTTGGGGCTAGGCGCGAGGGTGGGCGAGCTTGTAAGCGCTGCGCAACCGTTCGGTGCTGATGTGCGTGTAGATCTGCGTGGTAGCCATCGAGGCGTGACCCAAGAGCTCCTGGACACTGCGCAGGTCGGCGCCACCCTCGAGCAGGTGGGTAGCGGCCGTGTGGCGCAACCCATGCGGGCCCATGTCTGGTGTGCCCTCGACGGCAGCGATCCGCTCGTGCACAACCCGCCGCACCGCGCGCTGGTCTAGCCGGCCCCCACGCGCTCCGAGGAAGAGCGCGGGCGGTGAGGTCTCTCGGGCGATCTCGCGACGCTCATGGCGCATCCACGAGCTCAACGCTTTGGCAGCCGGGTGCCCGAAAGGCACCATGCGTTCCTTGCGGCCCTTGCCGAAGACGCGCACGACATTGCGTTCGAAATCAACGTCATCGACGTCGAGTCCAGAGAGCTCACCCACGCGGATTCCCGTGGCGTAAAGCAGTTCGAGGATCGCCACGTCACGTGCAGCCAGAAGGCTTCCGTCATCGAGTGACGCGGTGGCCGCGTCGAGGACGGCCCGGATCTCCTCGAGCCGAAGCACGGGCGGAAGCTCGCGCTGCGTCTTGGGACTGACGAGCAGCGCACCGGCATCGTGGGCGCAGCGATGCGTGCGCACCATCCAAGCGGTGAAGATGCGAGCCGATGTGGCTCGTCGTGCAAGCGTCGTTCGCGCCTTGCCGCGCGTCTGGAGGTTGGCCAAGTAGCTGCGCAGGGCCCGGATGTGCAGGTCCGCAGGATCGAGGATGCCGAGCCGCTGGACATGTTCGGCGAGCTGCGACACATCGGTGACGTAGGCACGAACCGTATGCTCCGAAAGATCACGCTCGGCGGCCAAGTGCACCGCGTAGGCGTCGAGCGCTCGCGCCCACGGCTCGCTGAGACCCTCGGATGTTTCGCTCACCCCGTAACTGTGGGCCGATCACCGCCTGCCAACAAGTCGGCGCGCCGCACGAGCAACCAGCCGCTGGGCGAACTGGTGACAAACCCAGCATTCTGGAGCTCTTGAAGGGATCTCGTCACCGCAGCAATGGGCGCTCGTAGCTCGTCTGCCAGGGCTTCAGCACGCCTCGGAGACGTCCAGTCGACAGCGTCGAGGGTGCGCTGTTGCGCAGGCGAGAGCCGGTCGTAGGCGGTGGGCGGGACCAGCTGACCGGACGCCGCGAACGTGCCGAGCACGCCGACTGATTCGGCCACTTCAGCCCCGCTGGTGACGATGATCGCCTTGCCATCGCGAATGGCTTGGTGCACCCCCACGGATGCCTGGCTGGTCACCGGCCCTGGCACAGCCATCGTGACCCGCCCTAGCTGATCGGCCCAGTTGAGCGTGTTGAGGGATCCGCTTCGTCGTGCCGCCTCGACGACCACCGTGCCCTGACTCAACGCGGCGATCAATCGGTTGCGCGACAAGAATCTGTTCTTGGAAGGGGTCTGGCCGGGACCCTGCTCACTGATGATCAGCCCCTCAGCGAAGACTCGCTCGAGAAGTGCAGCGTGGGACTTCGGATAGTCCACATCGGCGCCTCCGGCAAGCACAGCAACTGTCGGCTTGCCGAGGGCAAGGGCGCCGCGATGTGCGCAAGCATCGATGCCGAACGCTCCCCCGCTCACGACCGTGATGCCCATGTCAGCCACGTCCGCGGCGAGCTCGCTCGTCACCTCACAGCCATACGTGGTGGCATCGCGCGCTCCCACGATGGATACCGCAGACTCGACGATGCGGCTCAGCCGCCCGGCGCCGCGGACCCACAGACCCAACGGCGTGCCGGTCGCTCCGCTGATGGGATCCACGTGATCGAGATCGTTCAGTCGTTCGGGCCATGCCGCCTCGCCCGGACAGATCCACCGCATCGAGGCGGCGTCGGCGCGACGCATCGCGACGACGGCAGCCTCAGAGACGCGGTCGATCCGCTCGAGCCACACGGCCGGCCACGCTTTGACCCCTGCCGGAGTTTGCCTGCTGGCGATAGCCGACAACAAGTCGACAGGATCGAGCACACTGAGGGCCGCGCACATCCGCGGGTCTCCTGGCTCGGAGAGCAGGCTCAGCTCGAGGCGCGCGCGACGAACACTGGGCGGCCTCATGAGCGCTGGACCATCTCGCGCAGGTGGCCGTCGAGCGGCAGCGATTTGCGCAAGGCGAGTGCCGTGCGCACCTCATCGACTCCCGGTCGATCGACTCCCGCAAGATCGGCGACCGTCCAGGCCAGGCGCATCACTCGATCGGCGGCACGCGCGCTGAGGCGCGACGCGTTCACGTCTCGGTCAATAACCGCCGCCGCATCGGCCATCAACGGCCAGGTGCGCCTCAACGTGGGCCCCGGCACATGCACATTGAGGCGCCACGGCGTGTCGCGAAGACGCCAGGACTGACGTGCCCGGGCCTCCCGCACCACGTCCGCGACTTCCGCGGTCGAGCGAGCGTATGAGAGCGCCGCTGCCAACTCAGGACGCCCGGGCGCGGCAAGCGAGCGGTGAATGTCGATCCGATCGCGGATCGGACCCGATATCCGGTCCTTGTAGCGGCGTCGCATCAAAGGCGAGCACTCACACAGGTTGGACGTGGCTGAGTTGAGGCCACACGGGCACGGGTTTGAAGCGAGAATCAGCTGAAATCGAGCGGGGAACATGGCCGTTTGGGCAGCACGTGAGATCACCACGTGGCCGCTTTCGAGCGGCTGACGCAACGCGTCGAGGACGTTAGAAGCGAATTCAGGCGCTTCATCCATGAACAAGATCCCGCGATGCGCCAAGGAGAGGGCTCCAGGCCTGATGGTCTTGCTGCCTCCGCCCACAATCGACACGGCGCTCGCCGTGTGGTGTGGGTCGACGAACGGCGGTCTCACCAGCAAGGGCGTGTCGGATCTCAGGAGTCCAGCAACGGAGTGGACCGCGGTTGCTTCGATGGACTCGACGTAGTCGAGGTCGGGAAGGAGCCCCGGCAAGCGCTGAGCGAGCATGGTCTTGCCGATGCCGGGCGGCCCGACCAGCTGCACGTGATGACCGCCTGCTGCGGCCACCACGATCGACAGCCGGGCCTCGTGTTGTCCGGCAATATCGATCAGGTCGACCGCGCCCAGACGATCTGCCCCTAACCACGAGTGGCCCTGATCCCGGGCTAGAGGCTCCACGGGAGGGTCGTCGGGAATCTCCTCGTCGAGGAGCATGGCCACCACGTGCCTCAGCGACCGCGCACCCGTGACGGCGATGCCTTCGACCAGTTCTGCCTCACTGACGTTGACTTCCGGAACCAGCACGCGAGTGCATCCGGCCTCGCTTGCGGCCAATGTGGCCGGCAGGACCCCCGGAATCGCGCGGAGCCGTCCGTCAAGCGCGAGCTCACCCAGGACCACCGTGTCGCGCAGGCAGTCTCGCGGGAGGACTCCGTCGGCCATGAGCACCGCAAGAGCGATGGCAAGGTCGTAGTGCGAGCCCGTCTTAGGAAGCGACGAGGGCGCCAAGTTGATCGTCACACGTCGGTTGGGCCACGAGCGGCCCGAATTGACGATCGCCGACCGGCACCTGTCACGCGCCTCGGCGACCGATGTGTCGGGTAGACCCACCAACGTCACCCGCGGAAGCCCGGACGAGATGTCCACCTCGATCTCCACCGGCCTGCCATTCATACCGTCGAGCGTCACCGAACGCGTATGCGCAGCGCCGGCCATCAGGCAACCCCCTCGATCCGCTCGACGGTCGGCGTCCCGCGGTAGGGCACGAGCACCGACACCACGTCGATCCGTAGGCTCGGGGGCGACACGTCGTGCTGCTCCAGCCAATAGCCCGCAAGGCGACGCAGCCGTGCGGCCTTGCGCGGGGTCACCGCCTCGGCCGGCGAGCCATATCTGTTGCTGCGCCGCGTCTTGACCTCGCAGATCACCAGCGCGGGACCATCACGGACCACGATGTCGATCTCGCCGAGCTCGCAGCGATAGTTGCGATCGAGCACCACCATGCCGAGATTGCACAGGTATGCCGCTGCAATGTCTTCCCCGAAGTTGCCGAGGGCCATACGTTGGGCGTAGGAAGACGCCACGAGAACCACCTCCACCTTCACGGTGGCGCGGAAACTACGGCGTCAAAAGGACGGCCGACCCCACCTGTGGAGAAGGTTCGATCAGCTGTCTGCTGTGGGCATCTTCAGATCGGACTTCGCGAGTTCCTCGACGTTGACGTCCTTAAACGTGAGGACTTTGACGTTCTTGGCGAACCGCGCAGGGCGGTAGATGTCCCAGACCCAGGCATCCGTCATGGACACCTCGAAATAGGCATCGCCCGTCTCCGAGCGCACCTTCACATCCACGGCATTGCAGAGATAGAAGCGACGATCGGTCTCGACCACATACTTGAAGATCTCGACGACGTCGCGGTACTCCCGATAGAGCTGAAGCTCCATCTCGGACTCATAGCGTTCGAGGTCTTCCGAGCTCATGGGGTCCTGCCTTTCCCTGCAGTTCGCACGTTTGCGTAGGTCAACCGGTGCTGCTCGCACGGACCATTGTGCTCCAACGCCCGCTGGTGCGCTCGGGTGACGTAGCCCTTGTGGGTGGCGAAGTCGTATGCCGGAAAGTCGTCGTGCATCTCGGTCATGATGCGGTCGCGTGTCACCTTGGCAATCACCGACGCAGCGGCGATGGATGCAGACACTCGATCACCCTTCCACATCGCGAGCCCAGGCACCCCGAGCCCATCGACCCCGAAGCCGTCAGTCAACGCGTAGGCGGGGCGAATGCTGAGTCGCGCCAGGGCCCTGCGAAGCGCCGCGATGTTGGCGTGCTGGATGCCGATGCGGTCACACTCGGACGCCTCGACGACGACGACCGAGACATCGCGAGCCTGGGCCATGATGAGGTCGAAACAGGCTTCGCGACTCGCTTCGGTGAGCAGCTTGGAGTCGGCAAGCCCGTCGATCGTCCGATGCGGGTCGAGGACCACGGCGGCCGCGACGAGTGGGCCCGCGCATGCTCCTCGCCCGGCCTCGTCGGCACCTGCGATAGGCGTGAAGCCTTTGCGGGCGAGCGCGCGCTCGTAGCCGTACAGCCCCGCATCACGTCGAATCGTGGTGCCGCGAGGGATCTCGGTCATTAGTCTTTGGCGTTGAGCTTGTCGAAGGTCTTGGGGTAGTCGATGAAGCCCGCTCGACTGAGCGGCCATACGCGAAGCCACGCCTTGCCGACGACCTTCTTCTCGGGGGTGAAGCCGCCGCCCGGATCGCCGAGATGGGCCCGCGAGTCGGCCGAGGTGCGGCGGTTGTCGCCCATCACCCAGCGGTAGTGAGCGGGCACTTTGAC
>JAOPXA010000288.1 GCA_025965395.1 Nocardioidaceae bacterium
GGTGACTTTGGAGCTCGGTGGCAAGTCGGCCAACGTCATTCTCGACGACGCTGACCTTCCGCTGGCCGTCAAGGTTGGCGTCTCCAACGCCTTCCTCAACGGTGGTCAGACCTGCACCGCGTGGACGAGCATGTTGGTGCCTGCGTCGCGCAAGGAAGAGGCGTACGAGTTGGCCAAGCAGTTTGCTGACAGCTTCACGACAGGTGATCCGCTCGAGACGACCACGAAGCTCGGGCCGATGGCATCGGGAGCTCAACGCGACCGGGTCCGGGCCTACATCGCTAAGGGCGTCGAAGAAGGTGCGCGACTGGTGACCGGTGGAGCCGACGCTCCCGAGGGTCTCGACACGGGCTACTTCATCACCCCGACCGTCTTCGGTGACGTCGATCCCGACTCGACGATCGCCCAGGAAGAGATCTTCGGTCCGGTCCTCTCGATCATCGCGTTCGAGGATGAAGACGATGCATTGGCGATCGCCAACAACTCCAAGTACGGCCTGCACGGAGCGGTATGGTCCGCCGACAAGGACCGCGCGCTTGCGTTCGCTCGTCGGGTGCGCACCGGCACGATCGACGTCAACGGTGCCGCCTACAACCCCAAGGCGCCCTTCGGCGGCTACAAGCAGTCCGGCGTCGGACGCGAAATGGGCCGTCTCGGCCTCGAAGAGTTCCTCGAGACGAAGTCGATCCAGCTCTAATCACCCCGCACCCACATTCCAGGAGGAACCCGTGGTCAAAGCAGTAGTCGTCGATCAGCCAGGCGGAACACCCACCGTCCGCGAGGTCACTCTTCGGCCCGTAGGCGCAGGTGATGTCCGCGTGCGCATTGCCGCCGCCGGCGTGTGCCACTCAGACTTGTCGCTGGTCAACGGAACGCTGACCCCGCAGTTCCCCGTGATCATGGGCCACGAAGCCTCCGGCGTCGTTGCCGAGGTGGGCACTGACGTCACGCACATCACGGTCGGCACCCACGTGGTTCTCAACTGGGCGACCCCGTGTCGTGCGTGCTGGTTCTGCAAGCAGGACGAGCCGTGGCTCTGCAGCGCGGTCGAGGGCAAGGTTTCCGCCGACACCGGGATCCGCGACGGTGACGAGACCATCTATGCCGCGCTGGGCGTGGGCGCCTTTGCCGAAGAGGTCGTGGTGCCCGCCACCGACGTGGTGACGATCCCCGACGGTGTCGCCTTCGACGTTGCCGCGCTCATGGGCTGTGCGGTGCTCACGGGAGTTGGCGCGGTGCAGAACACCGGGCGGGTCAAGCAGGGGGAGTCGGTGCTCGTGATCGGTCTCGGCGGCATCGGCCTTTCCGCAGTCCTTGGCGCCAAGCTCTCAGGAGCTAACCCGATCATCGCGGTCGACCTCAGCCCCGAGAAGGAAGCGCTCGCGCGCAAGGCTGGCGCCACAGATTTCATCCTCAGCGATCCCAAGATCTCGCGCCAGATCCGATCACTCACCGAAGGGCGCGGCGTCGACCACGCCTTCGAGTGCGTCGGGCACCCGGCCACGATCCGGATGGCATACGGTGCCACCCGTCGCGGCGGTCAGACCACGATCGTCGGTGTCGGAAGCAAGGACCAAGAGGTCGTCTTCAACCCACTCGAGCTGTTCCACTTCTCGCGGACGCTGACGAGCTCGATCTACGGTGAGTCTGACCCCGAGAAGGACATCCCCAAACTGGTCGAGCACCTGCAGGACGGAAACCTCGACCTCGACTTGCTCATCACGCACCGGGTGACCATCGATGGCGTCCCAGAGGCATTCGCCCGCATGTCGTCAGGCGAGGGTGCTCGCTCGGTGATCGAGCTGGACCTGGGATGACCGACCCGCTTCCCCTCGCGGGGATGCGCGTCATCGAGCTCTCCAGCTACATTGCGTCGCCGCTGGGTGGCATGACGTTGGCTCAGCTCGGTGCTGATGTCATACGGATTGATCCCCTCGGGGGTGCGGCCGACCGCAACCGTTGGCCACTCGCACCCAACGGCGCCAGTCTTTATTGGGCCGGCCTCAACAAGGGCAAGCGTTCGGTCGCGGTCGACCTGCGCTCGGAAGAGGGGCGCTCGCTCATCTCCGATCTCGTCGCTTCGAGTGGTCCCGACGGCGGCATCATGCTCACCAACGCTTGGCCGCGGCCCGGGCTGACGTATGAGGACCTGCGCCGCAAGCGCCCGGACGTCATCCACTTGCTGCTCAATGGTCGACGAGACGGCACTACCGCCGTCGACTATCTGGCGAATGCGGTGGTCGGCTTCCCTATGGTCACCGGTCCGGCAGAGCTTGCCGAGCCCGTCAATCATGTGATGCCGGCCTGGGATGTCGCCGCGGGCCTCTACATCGCGGTGGGTCTGCTCGCCGCCGAGCGGCGTCGCAGCCGCACCGGACTCGGTCAACGCCTTGAGATTGCGCTCGAAGACGTGGCAGTCGCCACGGCAGGAAACCTGGGCTATCTCAGGGAGGCGGAGCTGTCGACCCACCCGCGCCAGCGCGAGGGCAATCAGGTCTATGGAGACTTCGGCAAGACCTTCGCGACGAGTGACGGCGTGCACGTCATGATCTTGACGCTCACCCCGCGGCACTGGCAGGACCTCATCAGGATCTTGGACTTCGCCGATGCCGTGCCCGCACTCGAGAAGGCGTTGAGCGCAGATCTCGGGGACGGCGATCAGCGCTATGAGCATCGCGACGTGATCAACGGATTCGTGACGCCATGGTTCGCCGCCCGCACCTTCGCCGAAGTGGAGGCTGCCCTCACGGGCTCATCGCTGCTCTGGTCGCGCTACAACACGTTCAGCGAATTGGTCAGCTCCGACGCCTACGCGCGCAACCCCATGCTGGCGAGAATCGAACAGGTGGAGACCGGCGGCTATCTAGCCCCCGGCGCACCCTTGCTGCTTGACGGCACCCAGATAGCTCCGGAATTGGCCCCCACGATCGGGCAACACACCGATGAGGTGCTCGCCGAACTGCTCGACCTCGGGGCAGAGCAGATCCGCGACCTGCGCGACCGCAGCATCGTCGCCTGACGCTCGAGCTGGCTTCGCCGCATACGTTTCCTCGCCCTTCCGCTGGGGGAACCAATAGGGTTGCTTTTGGACGCAAAGCACGACCATATTGGTTACGCCAGCGGAGGTTGGTGCCATTAGCCGCGGT
>JAOPXA010000291.1 GCA_025965395.1 Nocardioidaceae bacterium
GGGTCCGTCAGATCGACGGGGACGCCCTTCGCGATGTAGTCGCGGATCTGGTCCGCTTCGCCCGCTCGAGCGAGGTCGAAGATCTTGTGGGCGAGTTCGACGATGCGAGGATCTGGATCGTTCATGGGATGAATCTACCGGCGCAACCACATACGGTGGAATGCATGTTGATCGCCGAAGACCTGTTGCGCTTGCTGACGGACCCCGTGACAGGCAAACGACGTGTCGACGCCATGCACCTCGACACTGCCCTCGGCGGCGCGGTCCTCCTGGACCTCTTGCTCGCCAACAAGGTGGCGCTCGAGGGCGAGGGTCGCAAGGCGCGTGTCGTCACGATCGACCCGACGGCAACTGGCGATCATACGCTCGACGGTGCGCTCGAGATGTTGGCACAAAGGGGGCGCATCAAGCCTAAGGACGCGGTCGTGCGGATCGCCAAGAAGTTACGCCCGCAGTTGTATGCCTCCCTTGCCGCGCAAGGAGTGGTCAGCCGCGAGGACCGCAAAGTATGGGTCGCGTTCACCCAGACGACCTGGCCCGCGACCGATCCCTCGTGGCATCAAGGCATCGATCAGACCCTGCGTGAGGTGCTTCTGCACGACCAGGATCCCGATCAGCGCACGGGCGCGCTCGTGGCGCTGGCCTCATCGGCGGGAGCCATCAAGAAACTGGTCGACAAACCCGACCGGAAGCGCGCCCAACGGCGTGCTGAGCGGATCAGCGAGGGCAACTGGGCGAGCGAGGCGGTGCGCGAGGCGATTCGGGCGGCGCAGGTCGCCGCTTCCGCGGCTGCGGTTGCCGCCGCCGCTGCGGCGGGTGCATCGGGGAGTTGAGGTCCGTCTAGGCGACAATGAGCCATGAGCTTTTTGCGCACCCCTGACCCCAACCCCGGCTGGCTCTCAGAAGACGCGCTCGACGAGACGCGCGGCCGCGTGCCGATCCTGTACGTCGAGGCCGTGCCTGTCCGCGTCGACTCGCTCGGCCAGGTCGAGCAGGTCGGCGTATTGCTGCGTGGGTCGGCCAGCACCGGCGCCATGACACAGACGCTCGTCTCCGGGCGCGTCATGCACGGCGAGTCCGTCCGCGATGCGCTCCTGCGCAACCTGGAGAAGGACCTCGGGCCGACGGCTTTCCCGCAGCTTCCGCAGTCGATCGTGCCCTTCACGGTCGCCGAGTACTTCCCGCTGCCGGGCGTCACGCCGTTGCATGACCCTCGCCAGCACGCCGTCGCGCTCGTGTACGTCGTGCCCGTGACCGGCGAGTGCGCTCCGCGACAGGATGCGCTCGAGCTGACCTGGCTGACGCCCGCCGAGGCCGTCACCGACTCGTTCGCCGCCGAGATGGAAGGCGGTCGCGGGCTGCTGCTCCGCCAAGCCCTCGCCTCCGTCGGCGCCCTCCTCTAACCTCCGCCCCTCCCCTTCCGCTCGCGAGTCACTCACGGGCGGTCGCGAGTCACGTACGGTGACTGCGCGTGACTCGCCGGCCGCCGTAGGCGACTCGCCGCTGACCGTAGGCGACTCCCGAGCGCCCGTAGGTGACTCGCGAGCAGTGGAGGGGTATCTTGATATGTGAGAACCAAGTATCAGGATGTGGACACATGCCTAACAAGTGGCTGATGCTGGCCGTGAGCATGATCGGCCAGATTTCCGGTGCCGTCTTCGTCAACGGCGCTGCATTCCTCATCCCGACTCTGCACCTCGACCGCGGGCTCACCCTGTTCCAGGCCGGCCTCATCGCCTCGGCCCCACTCGCCGGCATGATGCTGATGTTCATCGCCTGGGGCGCCATCATCGACCACGTCGGCGAACGGTTCTCGATGACCGTGGGCCTCGCCATCGTCACGGTCGCCGCGCTCTTCGCCGCATTCTCGGGATCCTATGTCGCGCTGGCGATCGCGTTCTTCATCGGCGGCATGGGTGGTGCGAGCGTCAACACCGCCGGTGGCCGCGTCGTGGTCGGCTACTTCCCCGTCGAACGCCGCGGCTTTGCGATGGGCATCCGCCAGACCGCCCTGCCCCTCGGCGTCGGCATCGCCGCAATCACCATCCCGACTGTGGCCGAACAGCACGGACTCCGCGCCGCGATCCTTGTGCCCGCCGCCCTCTGCGCCCTCGCCACCGCGTTGTCCGTCTGGCTTATCAAGGACCCCGCGCGGCCCACGCGCCAAGAGGCAAGCGATCTCGGCCAGCTCGCCAACCCCTACCGCGGCGATGGCCGCCTCTGGCGCATCCACGTCGCCTCCATGCTGCTCGTGATCCCGCAGTTCACCGTATGGACGTACGCCCTGGTGTGGCTCATCGGCGAAAAAGGCTGGTCCACCTTCGCCGCCGGGGCCATGGTGGCGGCGATACAAGTGGCGGGGGCTCTGGGACGCATTGCCGTCGGCCACTGGTCCGACCTCGCGGGCAGCCGCCTCAGCCCCATGCGCATGGTGGCGGGCGCGGCGGCTGCCACCATGCTCGCCCTGGGCCTGCTCGAAGGCACGCCCCTCGCCATTGCCCTCCTCGTCATCGCCTCGGTCGTCACCGTTGCCGACAACGGCCTCGCCTTCACCTCGGTCGCCGAGATCGGCGGCCCCTACTGGTCGGGCCGCACCATGGGCACCCAGAACACCGGCCAATACCTGGCGTCTGCCGCGGTGCCCCCGTTCGTCGGCGCGAC
>JAOPXA010000158.1 GCA_025965395.1 Nocardioidaceae bacterium
AGGCCAGGTCGCCGATGTAGGTACGCTCGATCTCTTCGATCACCGCGGTGCCGTCGATGATCTCGTCGGCGGCGATGCCTGCAACGGGGGAGCCCAAGATGACGCGCTGGCAGTCACCACATGCCTCTTGCGTGTGCAGGCCCACGCCTTCGAGGCGCTCCCAGATGGCAGGCATGTCCTCGACGCGGATCCAGTTGTACTGGACGTTCTGGCGGTCCGTCATGTCGGCGGTGTCGCGCGCGTATGCGGTCGATATCTCGCCGATCGCGCGCAGTTGCTCGACGTTGAGCTGGCCACCGTCGATGCGCACCCGCAGCATGAAGAACGAGTCTTCGAGCTCTTCGGGCTCAAGGGTTGCGGTCTTGCCGCCGTCGATGCCGGCCTTGCGCTGCGTGTAGAGGCCCCACCAGCGGAAGCGACCACGCAGGTCACCCTTGTCGATCGAGTCGAACCCGCCGCGCGCGTAGATGTTCTCGATGCGCGCCCGGACGTTGAGTGGGTTGTCGTCTTTCTTGGCCTGCTCGTTGGCATTGAGTGGCTCGCGGTAACCCAGGCCCCATTGGCCCTCTCCGCGCTTGGGGCGGGGACGGCGTGGTGTAGGTGTCTCGGTCGCAGATGCCATGTTGCTAAGTGTCCTTGTGGCTACTGACACACGGCGTCAAGGACACGCAAAAGGCGCGGGACTTGTTCGCCGCGCGCCTTGGAAGATAAGAGAATCGAAGGTCGCGCGTTAAGGGCGACACATCATGTTGCGGACGCGACCAAGATCCACGTGGAGACGTCCCACGAGATGGAGGCTGGTCGCGTTAAGCATGTAATGAGTTTGGACAAGAAATCGTCTTGGGACAAACTGAAATCTCAATATTCGAGACGACCAACCAAGATGTGAGATAGCCACCGTAGTTCCAGCGAAAAATGAGGGAAGAATTCGCTCACCGCGCCGCCTGCGGTGTGGTGCGCTCGACGATCGCCCGCAGATCGAGACCTCGGGGGAGCGTCCCGAAGGTGCCGCCCCAGTCGCCCGCGAGCCGAGAGGCACAGAACGCGTCCGCGACTGCCGGGTGCCCATCCTTGAGCAGGAGCGCCCCTTGCAAACAGGTGGCCATCCGCCCTGCAATGCGTCGCGCCCGAAGCTCGACGTCCTGCAGGTCAGCGAGATCGGCCAGGACATCGTTGACCGCAGAGTCGAGGCGTGCATCGATTCCGCGCGCGGCACCGACCTCGGTCAGCCACGCGTCGAGTGACTCGGGCTCCCGCGTGAGGGCACGCAGCACGTCAAGGGCGTTGACGTTGCCGCTGCCTTCCCAGATGGAGTTGAGTGGCGACTCGCGAAACAGCACGGGCATACCTGATTCCTCGACGTAGCCATTGCCGCCCAAGCACTCGAGCGCCTCGGCCACCATGAACGGCGCCCGCTTGCAAACCCAGAACTTCGCAAGGGCAGCGCCGATCCGTCGCAGTGCCTGCTCATGCGAGTCGTCGGGGCGGTCGGTCGCTGCGGCGAGGCGCATGGCCACAATCGTGGCGGCCTCGCTCTCGACCGCGAGATCGGCCAGCACGTTGGTCATGGCCGGTTGATCGGCCAACGTAGACCCGAAGGCCGTTCGCTGCGACGTATGCCAAGACGCCTCGGCGACCGCCTTGCGCATGATCGACGCGGACCCGAGCACGCAGTCCATCCGCGTGGCAGACACCATCTCGATGATCGTACGAATGCCGCGACCCTCGTCGCCGAGCCGCACCGCATACGCGTCGTCCAACTCGATCTCGCTGGACGCGTTGGACCTGTTGCCCAGCTTGTCCTTGAGCCGCACCAAGCGCAGGGAGTTGCGGCTGCCGTCGGGCAGGACCCGGGGCACGACAAAGCAAGTCAGTCCACCTGGCGCCTGCGCCAGCATGAGGAAGACGTCGTTCATGGGCGCGGAGGTGAACCATTTGTGACCGTTCAGCACGTAGGCGCCGTGGGCGTCAGCCGGGCGCGCGACCGTGACGTTGCTCCGCAGATCAGAGCCGCCTTGCTTCTCCGTCATCCCCATACCAGCGAGGAGACCAGCCTTCTGCGTGGGGACGCGAAGCCCGAAGTCGTACGACGTTGACGCGAGCCCGTCGACCCACTGCTTCGCCAGTCCTTCGTCGACCCGCAAGGCGGGCACCACCGCATACGTCATCGTGATCGGACACATATGGCCCTGCTCGACCTGGCTCCATGCGATGAATCCGGCGGCTCGGCGGGTATGAGCGTGGGGCTCGTCAAGCAACCACGGGGTGGCGCCCAGGCCATACCCGATCCCCTTGTCCATCAGCCAGTGCCACGAAGGGTGGAACTCGACCTCGTCGATTCGCTTGCCGAATCGGTCGTTGACCAAGAGCCTTGGTGCGTGCTCGTTGGCGAGCCGCCCGTGCTCACGTGCTTCGGCGGAGCCAGCGAGAACTCCCAGAGGCGTCAGCGATTGGATGACCGCAGGACCGGCTTCACCCGCATACGCACGAACCGCATCTGTGAGCGCCACGTCATGCTCGACCACGTCGTAGCCGACAAGGGGGCGCGCTTGGTTGAGAGGTGCGCGTTGGAACGGATCCATCTCGCCACGGTAGCCCGCAACCGTGCCTAGCTCGCGAAGCGCTTGGCGGCGAGCGCCTTGCGCTTGGCCGCTTCGACGTCACGATCCTTCGGGGGTGCCGTCGTCACCAGGTCTTCCAGGAGATGAGCGGTGATGTGCGCGATCTCCTGCACGGCGCGGTCGAACGCTGCCTCGTTGGCTTGCGACGGCTTGGTCGAGCCGCTGATTTTCCGCACGTACTGAAGGGCTGCGGCGTGGATCTCGTCCCCAGCGGCAGGCGGCTCGAAATTGTGCAGAGTGCGAATGTTGCGACACATAGTGACTCCCGGGTTGTCGGTAGTCACCTTCCTAACAAACGCAACAGCCAAAGGCAACGGTCAGATGCGCATGAGGAGTGCCAGGAAGATGCCGTCGGCGAGCAAGAAGGTGCCGATAGCGATCTCGGGGAAATTGATAGCGCGTGAGTGACGCTTGGTTTCTTGGATGAATGCCATGTCTCCAATCTGACTGCCCGAAGTGACGCCTCAGATGGTCTCGCCCGACCGGCAGGTTAATTCCGTGCGAACGCTGACGCATACGTCGTGCCGGTTCCGGGTACGTGATGGAACACGAGCGGTTAGGCATCCCACGTCGCCGCACATCAGAGGAGTTCATCATGGGCATCGTCGACAAAGCTAAAAATGCTGCTGAGAAGGCCGTTGGCAAGGGCAAGGAAGAGGTCGGGGAGCACACGGACAACCGTGACCTCCAGGCCGAAGGGCAGGCCGATCAGACCAAGGGCAGCTTGAAGGACGCTGGCGAGAACGTCAAGGATGCCTTCAAGAAGTAGTCCGCGCGGACGTG
>JAOPXA010000164.1 GCA_025965395.1 Nocardioidaceae bacterium
TAACCGCCAGCGGAGGCGGGTGGTGCGCGTCAGTGCGCCGGTCGTTGGCGCACGAGCAGCTGGATGCTGCGGCTGTGATCGATGAATTCAGCTTCATAAGGAAGAAGGACCTCCATCAGCCACGGCGCGGTGAGGAATCCTCGAAGGTCATCAGCGCTGGCGAAGCCGAGGATGCCCACCGCGTCTGGCCCGTCAATCTCTCCGACCACGTGGTACTGCGCATAGCGGCACATCAGCCGGGCCGGGCCGCCGAATTCCCTCAGTCGCAGTCCGATCGCTTGGTATCGAATCGCAAACTCCTCGCGGGTGAATGCCGGAGTTCGGTAGACGAAGGCAGCCACCTCGATCGAGGGCGCGGCTCGCTCGAAGTGCACGCGCTCGCACGTCACGCGCTGCAGGGCACCGACAGGGCTGCTCGGCTCGGGGCCGTTCAGCGGCGCGATTCCGATCCCGCCGTAGGACTCATCGAAGCCGAATCCGAGCAGTAAGTCGCCCAGTCCGTCGCTATCCAATGCGATCCGATCGAGCCATTCAGTGCCGAGGGAATCACCTGAACTGGTCTCCCCGCCCTGGGGCCTTAGCCAAACGAGGTGCACATCAGTCACGATGATTCACCGTACGTTGGCTTCGCGCGGGAGTCCGAGGATGCGCTCGGCGATGATGTTGCGCTGCACCTCGGACGTGCCCGCGTAGACCGTGCCTGAGAAGGCGTTGCGCAAATAGACCGTGAGCCAGGACGCGGAGTCGTTGGGAGCGCCAGGGTCGTCCGCGCGGAACCATCGCATCGGCGGCGCGCCCTCCCAGGTGAGCGCTTCGACGCCCAGGAGATCGATCGCCAGGGACGTCACCTTGAGGTGGTACTCGCTCCAGTACAGCTTGGAGATCGACGACGCAGGCCCCAGCGATCCATCACGGATGTATGCGTCGAGGATCCGGTCGCCCATGGCCTTCATGATGGCGAGGTCACGAAAACACGTGGCCAGTCGAGCCCGGACCAGTGGATCCTTGTCGAGGCCCTTTTCCCGTGCAAGGTTGAAGACACGATCAAGCTCGTACGCAAAGAGCACCGGGTTGGTCGCGGCCTCCTCGCCACGTTCCTGCGAAAGCAACCCTGTGGCGACCGCCCATCCACCGTCGACCTCGCCGATCACGTCATGCTCATCGGCGCGCGCGTCAGTCAAGAACACCTCGCAGAAGCCGCTCGTCCCGGTGACCATCTTGATCGGACGGATATCGATGCCCGGCTGATCCGTAGGAAGCACGAGCATCGTGATGCCCTTGCTGTTGGACACCGTGGTGTTGGTCCGCGCAAGCAGGAACATCTGGTTGGCGCTCGTGCCGTTGGAGGTCCAGATCTTCTGCCCGTTGATCCTCCACTGACCGTCCTCAAGCACGGCGCGCGTGCGAAGACTCGAAAGGTCGGAGCCGGCACCGGGCTCGGAATAGCCCTGGCACCAGATGTCCTCGCCCGACATGATGCGGGGCAGGAACCGCGCCTTCTGCTCATGTGTGCCCCAACGAGCGACGGTGTTGCCGAAGAGCTTGATCGAGATCGTGTCTCCGGGTGAGCCCACCGGCACCCGCGCGTGCGCGAATTCCTCGACCACGGCCAATTGGTCGAGCTTGCCCAGACCGCGGCCGCCATACTCGACGGGCCACGTCACCGCGAGATAGCCCTTGGCACCGCACAGCAGGCGCCACCGGTTGACGAAATCAACGCGGTCTTGCCCTGCAAGGGAGCCGACACCGGCCCAGTCGTCGGCGAGATTGTCCGCAAGGAAAGCCAGAACTTCCTCGCGAAATCCTGGCGTTTCACCGTGACGAGCAGCGACCATGACGACGTCCCAATCTGTATAAGACAACGTATACAATTCGATGATAGCGTGGCTCGAGTCACTAGTGGGAGGTGCGTTGTGGGTCAGATGACCTTCGCTGAGCAGACCGAATTTCGCGATTGGCTTCGCGGAGGTCTCGGTCGCATCGCTCCCCTTTCCCGTACTCGTGTGCTCGTCGAGAACAACCAACGGACAGACCCTGCACTGTGGGCTGAGCTAGCCGAGCTTGGCGTGATGGGGTTGGCGGTGCCGGAAGAGTTCGGCGGTTCCGACGCCGGATGGCTCGCGCTGTCGATCTTCCTCAACGAGGCCGGTCGCGTGCTCCTCCCCACTGCATACCTCTCAACCGCGGTCCTCGCGCCTTGGATCTTGCAGGCACCTGCCGATGCAGCCCTGCGCCATGAACTCCTGCCACGCATCGCCGCTGGCGAGATCCGCGTCGGGTTTGCCGATATCGATGGCAAACAAGCGGTCATCACACATCCCGACGGAGATCAGATCCGACTCTCAGGCGTGAAGACGACCGTCATCGACGGTGCGGTATGCGACTACTTCCTGGTCACGGTCGACGACGCTGGCCCCTCATCGGTGTACGTCGTCGACGCGAGCGACCCCGGCGTCGACGTCGCGCAAGGTCGCCCGCTCGACGAGACGCGGCCGTCAGCAACCGTGACCTTCACCAACGTCGCAGCCCGCAGCCTCGGGGCCGCACACGCGGCCACCAACGTCGCAGCATCGGCACGCGACCTGCTGGCCATCGCCCTTGCCGCCGAAGGTGCAGGCGCCGCCGAGCAGTGCCTCGACATGTCCGTCGAGTATGCGAAAATCCGCGAACAATTCGGTCGACCCATCGGCCAGTTCCAGGCGATCAAGCACAAGTGCGCCGATATGTTCGTCGGCGTGCAGGCCTCCTACGCCGCCGTGCACGCCGCATTCCAGCGAATCGACGAGACCGGCATCATCGATCCCATCCAGGCGAAGGTGTCTGCCAGCTACGTCAGCGCAGCCCTGATGTCCGTGACATCCGAGACCATGCAGATTCACGGTGGCATCGCGTTCTCCTGGGAGCATGACGCACATCTCTACCTCAAGCGCGCCACATCGGACCAGATCCTGTTGGGCGGCCCTGACCGGCAGATTGCGGCCCTCGCCGATGACCTGCTCGACGGCGGCAAGAGCGTGCTCGAACTGATCAGCGGCCAAGGAGCTTCATGAGCGTCCACGTAGACATCAAGAACCACATCGCGACCGTCACCCTCGACCGGCCGCCCGTCAACGCGCTGTCGGTCGACGCGATGGAAGCAATCACGCGCGCCTTCAACGAGATCAGCCGCAGCCGGGAGGCACATGTGGCCGTGCTCGCCGCAGCTGGCGACAAGGTCTTCTGCGCCGGCGCCGACTTCAAGGACTCCGAGCGGCGCTATTCCAGCACGGAGAGCAACGACGACGTCTCCCCCGTCGACTTGCTCGACAAGGGCCGTGTCGTGCGCGAGTGTTTCAACGCGATCCACCACGCCGAGGTCCCCGTTATCGCGTCCGTGCACGGCGCTGCGCTGGGCTCGGGTCTCGGTATGGTCGCCGCCTCCGACATCATCATCGCGTCCGAACGCGCAACGTTCGGCCTTCCTGAGATCAACGTCGGCGTCATGGGCGGCGGTCGCTACCTGCAACGTATGGTCGGCGTCTACAAGATGCGCACGATGTTCTTCACCGGCCGTCCGATCAGCGCCGACGAGATGTATCGCATGGGCGCCGTAGAGCGGGTCGTCAAGCACGAAGACTTAGCTGACGCCACTGCCGAGCTCGCCGAGGAGCTCGCCAGCAAGAGCCCTACGGCATTGCGTTTGGGCAAGCAGTCGCTCAACCGCGCCGAGTCCCTTTCGGTCGAAGAGGGCTACCGCGTCGAGCAGGAGTACACCGCTCGGGCCACCTCGTTCAAAGACTCCAAGGAGGCCCGCGACTCGTTCCGCGAGAAGCGCACCCCCAGCTGGACCTGGAACTAAGTTCTGCCGCAGCGAGCACGGCATGCCAGGGTGGTCGTATGACCACTGCTCTCACGGCCGCCGCGCTCGAATTCGTCGATGAGCGTCACCTGGCCGTCTTGTCCACCTTCGACAAGCATGGCCGCATCCATGCAGTCCCCGTAGGTTTCACCGTTTCCGGAGGCGTCCTCAGGGTGATCACTTCCGACGGCAGCCAAAAGGTCCGCAACGTCGAGCGCGACGCTCGCGCGGCCGTCTGCCAAGTCGATGGAGCTCGCTGGATCACGTTCATCGGCAAGGCCGAGATCATCCGGGACCCGGCAGCAATCGCCGAGGCGGTCGATCTCTATGCGCGCCGCTATCGCCAGCCTCGCGTCAACCCACGCCGCGTCGTGATCACGTTCACCATCGAGGACGTGCTCGGATCGTCGGCGATGAAGGGCTGAAAAATCATGGACGCTGGCCCCTGCGCTCCCTAGACTCACAAGGAGGGCTCCACGACCAAGGCGGGTGCCCTCGGCGGCATCGAA
>JAOPXA010000213.1 GCA_025965395.1 Nocardioidaceae bacterium
GAAGCGCATGCCCTCGGTCAGCTCGAGGTCGATGCCGAACGTGTTCGACTCCTCGACCGTGATGACGCCTTCCTTGCCGACCTTGTCCATGGCCTCGGCGATGATCTCGCCTACCGTGGTGTCCGCAGCGGAGATCGAGGCCGTCGAAGCAATCTGCTCCTTGGTCTCAACATCCTGGGCAAGGATGTGCAGCTGCTCGATGATGGCTTCGACGGCCTTCTCGATGCCCTTTTTGAGAGCAATCGGGTTGGCGCCGGCTGCGACGTTGCGCAGACCTTCACGGACGAGCGCCTGAGCCAGGACCGTAGCCGTGGTCGTGCCGTCACCGGCGACGTCGTCAGTCTTCTTGGCAACTTCCTTGACGAGCTCGGCGCCGATGCGTTCGTACGGCTCTTCGAGCTCGATTTCCTTGGCGATGCTCACACCGTCGTTGGTGATCGTGGGAGCGCCCCACTTCTTCTCCAGGACGACGTTGCGGCCCTTGGGACCAAGCGTCACCTTGACGGCATCGGCGAGAATGTTCATTCCCCGCTCGAGGCCGCGGCGCGCTTCCTCATTGAAAGCAATTTGTTTTGCCATGTATGGATTTCTCCGCGTTCGCGTCGAAGGTTGTAGATCAGGCGATGCCCGCGACGGACGGTCGCTGCTGTCGGCGAACCCTTCTCGCCTCGGCACACGACCTCATCGGTCTGATCGTTGTTCTAGCACTCTCATGATACGAGTGCTAATCAAATACTGGCACTCGGCACCCCCGAGTGCAAACACGCATCTAGGAGCGAAGCGACTTGAGTGCCCAGGCGGCCGCGATCGCGACGCCAAACAGCACGCCCACCGCACCGGCCCTGCGTCGCGGGCTTGCCGCACCCCGGTTGGTGCTGCCTCGGCGAAACAGATCCCCGATGCCCCACATGGTGACGCGCCACAATGCTTCCCGCACGATCTCGTTCGACATCTTGGAGCTGCCGTGGACGCGCTCAGTAAAGGTGATGGGAACCTCGGTGATACGCCCACCCGCACGGGCTGTGCGATAAGTGGTCTCGACCTGGAAGCAATAACCGTCCGACGTCAGCTCGGCGAATCCGATGCGGTCAAGGATGTCGGTGTTGAAAGCGCGAAAGCCCGCGGTGGCGTCGTTGACGTGGACGCCCAGCGCGAGGCGCACATACGCGTTGCCGACGCGGGAGATGGCTTGCCGGGTCCACGGCCAGTTGGCGGTGCCACCGCCCGCGACATAGCGCGAGCCGATGACGAGATCCGCTTGACCGAGTCCATCCACGAGCGCTGGGAGCCGATCGGCCGGATGGGACAGGTCGGCATCCATCTCGATGAGAACGTCGTACCCCTGCTCGCGTCCCCAGGCAAAACCCGCGCGATAAGCAGATCCGAGGCCACTCTTGCCCGAGCGCCGCAGAAGATGAACGCGGGGCTCCGTGCTGGCCACGTCTGCCACCAGGTCGCCGGTGCCATCAGGGCTGCCGTCGTCGACGACCAAGATGTCCGCGCGGGGCTCGGCAACCAGCACTCGCTCGATGAGGGTGGCAATGTTGCCCGCTTCGTCGAATGTAGGCACGACTACCAGCACGTTGTTCATGGGCTTCCTTCACGTATGGGCGCCCTCAGGCTACAGACGCGCAAAAACCCGGCCGCATGGACCGGGTTCTTGACCAAGAGTCAGGAGGGGACAACCTCGTGGGCCTCGCGACCCTTCGGCCCGTCGACGACTTCGAGGCTGACTGCCTGACCATCGTCGAGGGTCTTGTAGCCGTCGGTCGCGATTTTCGACCAGTGCACGAAGACATCGTCTTGTCCCTCGACCGCGATGAAGCCAAAGCCCTTGTCCGCGTTGAACCATTTAACGGTGCCCTGCACCATGCTGCTCTCCAAAATGCTCATCGATAAGCCCGCCCTGCCGGAGCCCCTTGGGTGAGGTGAGTCTAGCCGACTTAAGCGCCGCCTGCCACGGCGGGAATAATGGAAATTTGAGTGCCCTCGGGGGTGGGCGTGTCGAGGCCCTGGGCGAAGCGTACGTCTTCTTCCTTGACGTAAACGTTGACGAATCGGCGCAGTGCGCCCGCCTCGTCGACGATGCGCGCCTTGATCCCGGGGAAGCTTGCTTCGAGCGAATCGAGCACCTCGGTGAGGGTCTCGCCTTCGGACGTGACAAGGGACTTCTCGTCGGTGTAGTTGCGCAGGATGGTGGGTATGCGAACGCTGACGCTCACGGTGCTCCTTAAGCGATTCCGGCCTGGGTGAAGGCCTCGTAGGTGGGTGGAATGTTAACGGTCGGTCCGACGCGACCGGAGATCGCGTCGAGAGTCTTGAGTCCGTCGCCGGTGTTGAAGATGACCGTTTCGGCCTCAGGATCGAGCTGACCCGAGGCAAGGAGCTTCTTGAGGTTGGCCACCGTCACGCCTCCGGCGGTCTCGGCGAAGATGCCCTCGGTGCGGGCCAGCAGCAAGATGCCATCGCGGATCTCGTCCTCGCTGACGTCCGACACCGCGCCACCGGTGCGGCGGCAAGTGTCGAGCACATACGGGCCGTCGGCGGGGTTGCCGATCGCGAGGGACTTGGCGATGGTGTTGGGCTTGACCGGCTTGACGGCGTCCCACCCGTTGCGGAACGCCTCGGACACGGGCGAGCAGCCGGTGGCCTGGGCGCCGAAGATCTTGTAGGGGCTCTCGTCGACGAGTCCGAGCTTGACCAGCTCGCCAAAGCCCTTGTCGACCTTGGTCAGCTGCGAGCCGGAGGCGACGGGAATGACGACCTGCTCGGGCAAGCGCCAGCCGAGTTGTTCGGCTGTCTCGTAGGCAAGCGTCTTTGAACCCTCCGCGTAGTAGGGCCGCACGTTGACGTTGACGAACGCCCAGTCGGGCTCCTCGCCGGCGATTTCACTGGCGAGCTTGTTGACGTCGTCGTAGTTGCCCTGGACGGCGACGAGTGAGCCGCCGTAGACCGCAGAAGCCAAGATCTTGGCTTCCTCGAGGTTGTCGGGGATGAAGACGACGCTGCGGATGCCCGCGCGGGCGGCCGCGGCGGCGACGGCGTTGGCGAGGTTGCCCGTCGAGGGGCATGCCAGCACCTTGAAGCCGAGCTCGCGGGCGGCTGACAACGCCACGGCGACGACGCGATCCTTGAACGAGTGGGTGGGGTTGCCGGTGTCGTCCTTGACCCACAGCGACTTCATACCGAGCTCGCGGGCCAGGTTGTCGGCCTTGACCAGGCGGGTGAAGCCGGGGTCGGTGTTGGGGATCGTCGCAATGTCAGAGGGCACGGGCAGCAGCGCGTGATAGCGCCAGATGCTCTTGGGTCCGCTCTCGATCTGCTCACGCGTGATCGACGGGAACTCGTAGCCGACCTCGAGCGGGCCGAAACACTCGTTGCACGCATAGAAGGGGCCGAGTGGCTGCTGGGCGCCACACGCGCGACAGGTGAGCCCGATGGCATTGCCGAATGCTCCGGCGCGGGGAACGTACGACGTACGTTCGATGGTGGATGTGCTCACGAGGCCTCCTCGGTCATCTTCCCCTGCACGACCTTCGCGCAAGGACGGATTTAGCACCTTCGCACGCGGGCCTCGTGGTGACGATTGACGCGGGCTGGTTGCTGGGACTTCGACGGGCCGTTTCCCTCTGTCCCTCATGATGAGCAATTCCAAGATTAGGACGCGTCTCAACATGTGTCTAATCGGTCCACATCTCGGACTGCCCAAATCTCACCCACTGGAACCCCCGTCGCTATCCCATGAGGCCATGGGAAAAGTACTCATCCAATGGGTTGCAACCCATTGGATGAGTCGACAACCCATGGCCTCATGGGAAACCGACGGGGTGGTTAGGGGTGGAGGCGGGCCTTCGCGCGGCGGCTCAGTGCGGGTGGGTAGTTGCCGTCGGCGAGATTGGCGAGGCGCTCGAACGGGTTGTATGAGGAGTGGTCGCCCGCAAGCGCGTATGAGACCCCAACCGACAGGAAGTACAGCGGCAGCATGAGGACGCCGACGCACCAGGCGTACTGCGTCGTGTGCCGGTCCTCATGGCTCATCAGCACCGGGCGATCGAGGAGCCACGAGGTGTCGTGCTTGCTCGTGATGACGCTGCCAATCGTGAACGCGCTCGCCACGGGGAAGTTCCAGCGATAGCCCCCGGCGACGTAGGTGCCACGGCCGCGGCGCACCACCGTGGCACCACCAATCCAGGCCACGAACAGCCCGAGAGGCGTGC
>JAOPXA010000329.1 GCA_025965395.1 Nocardioidaceae bacterium
CACGTCACCACCTTGGTCGGCATACGTGAAGCTGACACTGCCCTGCACCAGACGCGAGACACCGGCCTCGAGAGCCGCCGCACCGACAGCGCGTGAGCCGGCCGAGCGGATGCGGTCGTTGACCCTCCATGCACCGGGCCTCAAGACTCCGTTGCGCACGGGCACGTGGGTCGCCGCGTTGCACACCACATCACAGCCGCGCATACCCGTGGCCAGGCTCGATGGATCGAAAAGGTCACCGACGAAGGGCTCGAAATCCATCGACCGAGCGCGTGCCAAGGAAGACTCGCGGACGAGCCCCTTGACGTCGTGTCCGGCACTCAGCAGGGCACGCGCGATCGATGTGCCCATGACGCCGGTGGCGCCGGTGACAAAAACCTTCACGTAATCACTCCATCGTGATCGCTCGCCCACAGGAGATCGCCGGACGAACGGTTACGAAATGATAACGAATGGGGGTCACCCCTCGCTTGAGTCAGCCCAGATGTTGATGTTGCCGTCGACCGCTTGCTTGTCGATGGCGGCCAGCTCGGCGTCGGTGAAGTCGGTGTTGTCGAGGGCATCGAGGCTGTTGTCGAGCTGCTCGACGCTACTCGCACCCACGACCATCGACGTCACGCGCGCATCACGCATCACCCAGGCGAGCGCCATCTGAGCGAGGGTCTGCCCGCGACTGACGGCGATCTCATGGAGCGCCCGCACTCGCGCGAGGTTGTCATCGCTGAGCATCTCGGCGTCGAGCGACTTGCCCTGCGCAGCACGCGAGTCGTCGGGCACACCCTTGAGGTACTTCTCGGTCAAGATGCCTTGAGCAAGCGGCGAGAAGGCAATGCACCCCACGCCCTCGTCACCGAGGACGTCGAGCAACCCATCCTCGACCCATCGGTTGAGCATCGAATAAGACGGCTGGTGGATGAGCAGCGGCGTGCCCAGATCCTTCAGGATCGCGATGGCCTCCCGCGTGCGTTCGGGCGAATAGCTGGAGATGCCCGCATACCGCGCCTTGCCCGAGCGCACCGCAGTGTCGAGGGCGCCCATCGTCTCTTCGAGAGGCGTATGCGGATCGAAGCGGTGGCTGTAGAAGATGTCGACGTAGTCGAGACCCATCCGGTCGAGGGAGTCGTCGAGGCTCGCCAACAGATATTTGCGAGAGCCCAGGAAGCCATACGGGCCCGGCCACATGTCCCAGCCCGCCTTCGTGGAGATGACCAGCTCATTGCGGTATGCGGCGAAGTCCTCGGCCATGATGCGGCCGAAGTTCTTCTCCGCAGCGCCGTAGGGCGGACCGTAGTTGTTGGCCAGGTCGAAGTGCGTGACGCCGCGATCAAACGCACGTCGCAGGATCGCGCGTTGGGTCATGAGGGGCTTGTCGTCGCCGAAGTTGTGCCACAGTCCGAGCGAGATCGGGGGCAGCTGCAGCCCGCTCTTCCCCACCCTGCGGTAGGTGAGACGGTCGTAGCGGTCTTCGGCAGCGCGATACAAATCAGTAGGGTCAGTGATCATGCTCCGACCATATCGACCAGGTCCGCAATCGAGTCAAAGACCTTCGTAGGCACATAGGGGAAGCGCTCGATCTGGTGGGACGCGGTCGAGCCAGTGAGCACGAGGAACGTGCGCAGACCCGCTTCGAGGCCCGACAGCACATCGGTGTCCATCCGGTCACCGACCATCACCGTGGTCTCGGAGTGCGCATCGATCTTGTTGAGCGCACTGCGCATCATGAGCGGGTTGGGCTTGCCGACGAAGTAGGGCTCGACGCCCGTCGCCTTGGTGATGAGCGCCGCGACCGAACCCGTGGCGGGCAACGGCCCATCGAGCGAAGGACCCGTCGCATCGGGGTTGGTGGCGATGAACCGCGCCCCTGCCGCGACCAGCTGGATCGCCTTGGTGATCGCCTCGAACGAGTAGGTGCGCGTCTCCCCCAGCACGACGTAGTCGGGGTCCTTGGGCGACATGATGTAGCCGACGTTGTGGAGCGCCGTCGTGAGACCGGCCTCGCCAATGACGTACGCCGTGCCGTCAGGGCGCTGCTGACTGAGGAATTGCGCTGTGGCGAGCGCGGAGGTCCAGATGGCGCTCTCCGGCAGGTCGATCCCCGCCGCGCGCAGGCGTGCGCAGAGATCGCGTGGGGTGAAGATCGAGTTGTTGGTGAGGACGAGGTATTTCAGGCCTGAGGATCGGAGTCGGGTGATGAATTCGGCAGCGCCCGGGATGGCCTTCTCCTCGTGGACGAGCACGCCGTCCATGTCGGTGAGCCAGGTCTCGATGCCCTTGGTGGTGGTCATGGCTCCATTGTCCTTGCTGGGACTGACAGCAGCGAAACCCCACCCACAACGCGACCCGGTGACATACTCAGATGATGGATGACACCGCCACTCTGCCAGGCGCACAGGCGTTCACGTCGTCGGCTCAACGCGTCGTCGACTACCTCAACCGCGCCACTCCCATCGCCAACTGGTCGGTCTCTCGCGTCACGGGGGGCGAGCAAGTTCACCTGCACGTGCACGATGCCGGTCTCATCTCTGCGGGTGATCGAGTCGACTGGGACGAGACGTTCTGCCGTCGTATGGTCAACGGCGCGGCTCCGATCGTGCGTGACTCGCTCGTCGACGCCGACTACTCAGATCTTGAGGCCGCACAGTTCGTACGTTCCTATGCTGGCGTCCCGATCCGCACGAACGAAGGTGAACTTTTCGGCGTCCTGTGCGGCGTCAAAAGCGAGACCTTCGGTGCCGACGACGACGTCGATCGGGAGCTCCTCTCATTGCTGAGCGAGATGCTGTCGTCTCAGCTGACGCTCGGGCGTGACTACGATCTCAAGCGCCGCGAAGCGGCCGTCGCCCTCACCTTGGCATCGACGGACTACCTGACCGGCTTGCTCAATCGACGCGGGTGGGAGACTGCTGCTGCCGAAGCCCAAGGGCGCGTCGAGGCATACGGCGATCAGGTCGCGGTGGCAGTGATCGATCTCGACGGCCTCAAGCAAGTCAATGACACCTCCGGGCACGGGGCGGGCGATGCCTTGCTCAAGCGCGCGGCTGCCGCTCTGAGCGAAGCGGCCACCGGGGGCGACACCGTGATTCGCTACGGCGGCGATGAGTTCGTGGTGATCGCCGACGGCATCTCGCCCGACGACATGGACGCGCACTTCTCGAGGTTCGCCGATCAGCTGAGGCGTCACAAGGTGCCGGCCTCACTCGGCTATGCAGCGGCACTGACCCACCAGACCAGCCTGGAGGATGCGTTCAAGCTGGCCGACTCCGCGATGTATGAGCACAAGCGCGCCGCCTCTTAGAGGCAGAGTTTTTTAGAGGCGGTGTCGCCGGAAAAAGCCCCACATCGTGGTGGCCGCGCTGATCTCGTCGCTCGTCGGTCCAGCGGTAGGTTCGCGCAACGTGGGCGACCCCGGCCAGGCATGACCGGCGTCGGCGATCGCATACGACTCGATGTCGGCGCCTGCGGTGCATCCCGACCACGCGCGCTCCTGGACGTGCGTAGTCACCTGGGTCACCGCCGGCGCTGCCATGCAAGCGTTGTGAGCGACCCAACTGGCGAGGCCAGCGTCGACACCGAGCATCGTGCCGATCACCGTGATGCCGCCCGCGTCGGGTATGACGTCGTCGCTGGTGCCATGGAAATAGATGATCGGTGCGGGCGACCCGCTGCAACCCTCACCCGAAACGATCGCCGAGATTCCCGCGTAAGCCGCGAAACCGAAGTTGCCCGCGCACGCCATCGAAAATCCCAGGGCAGCACCGTTGGAGAAGCCAGCCAGATACTCGCGGGTCTCATCCACACACAACTGCGAATCCAGCTCAGCCTTGAGTCGTTTGACGAAGTCAGCGTCAGATCCCACCTGCGTCGCCGGGGTGGTGAAGTCCCAGCCCGGGCGCGTTCCAACGGTGTCTTGCCCCTGCGGCGCAACGAGAATCACGCCCTCGCGATCGGCGAGATCACCGAACTGCGTACTGGTCAGGAACTGCGCCGAGTCGCCGCCCAGGCCATGCAGCAGATAGACGACCGGTCGTGCGCGCTTGCCGTCGTAGCCGGACGGTATGCGCAACGTGTAGGTCCGCTCGACCGTCCCGTCGACGAAGGTGCGCTGACTCGTGCCCGAAGCCTCCGGAGTCTTGGAGGCGCAGACCGGTCGAGGTCGTGGATCTTCCGACGTCCGAGCGCTGCTAGCGGCGAAAGCGGTGAGTGCGAAAAGGGTGGCGAGCGCGCAGAGAATTGCGCCAAGTCGCCGCATCCGCACCCTTGCTTCACCCACCTCAACCCGCTGGCACTCATACCAGCGGATGTGTCTCGACTAGTTTCTGCGTCACCGCGCAAGGGTCTATCTTCTCGGTTGCGAATTCCGGCGAGCGAGCGGGTCTAGCACAACCGATCCCGAAATGTTGTCGAATGCTGAAATCGCCGGGAAAATCAGCGTTGGCTCACGCCGCGAAGCGCCCCCAAGCCGCCACGGTAATCTAATGTCGCAACTGAGCCCCCGTAGCTCAGGGGATAGAGCAACGGTTTCCTAAACCGTGTGCCGCATGTTCGAATCATGCCGGGGGCACGCACAGCTCGCTATAGAAGATTGCGGACGTTGCGCCGTCGCCGCTCGAGCACGATCCCGCCCACAAGAACACCGGACGAAATCAGACCTACCAATCCGCCAATCTTGACGA
>JAOPXA010000039.1 GCA_025965395.1 Nocardioidaceae bacterium
CGCATCGGTTTCACCCACGCGATCGTCCCCGCCGGGTCGGAGATCACTACGGCCGACCGGGCAAGTCTTGTCATCATCGAGGCACACGACGTCCTGAACGCCTGGATCTCTGTCAAGGCCCACGCACGTCGTCCCGCACCCTTACACTGAATCTGCACCAACCACCATCAGACCGGCCCCTGGGCCCTTTGCGAGGCGCTTCATGATCGATCCCACGGGAGACCGGCAGGCCCATGCTGCGCGTCTGCGCATCACGCTAGCCGCGATCGCCCCCGGAACGATGCTGCGCGAAGGCCTCGAGCGCATCCTGCGCGGCCGCACCGGCGCGCTCATCGTGATCGGTCATGACCGCCAGATCGATGCCATCTCCACGGGCGGGTTCAACCTCAACGTGCCATTCACCGCGACCGGATTGCGGGAGCTCGCCAAGATGGACGGCGCCATCATCATCGACGCCGATACCAACCGCATCATGCGCGCTGCTGTGCACCTCATGCCCGACGCGGCCATTCATACCGACGAGTCCGGCACCCGCCACCGCACGGCCGATCGGGTCGCGCGCCAGACGGGGCTTCCGGTCATCTCGGTGTCCGCATCCATGCACACCATCGCGCTCTACCTCGAGGACACGCGTCACGTTCTCGAGGCGGCTGCCGCGATCCTCGGCCACGCCAACCAAGCGCTGGCCACCCTGGAGCGCTACAAGTCACGCCTCGACGAAGTCTCAGACGCGCTGTCGGCTCTTGAGATCGAGGACCTCGTCACCGTGCGCGACGTGGCGGTCGTGGCCCAGCGACTCGAAATGGTCAGCCGCATCGCGCGCGAGATCGACGGCTACGTGCTCGAGCTGGGTTCCGACGGGCGCCTGCTGTCGCTTCAGCTCGAAGAGCTCGTGAGCGGAGTCGACGCCGAGCGCGCCCTCGTCATCCGCGACTACCTCCCTACGAACAATCGCAACACGACCGAAGACGTCCTGCGAAGCCTGGCAGATATCCCCTCGGTGAGCCTCGTTGACCCCGGCGCCGTGTCGGCCGCCTTGCGCATCGGCAACGACCTCACCCTCGACTCAGCGCTCTCGCCGCGCGGCTACCGATTGCTTTCTCGCGTCCCGCGGCTTCCCGCCACGGTCGTCGACCGTCTCGTCGATCACTTCGGCTCCCTTCAGAAGCTCCTCGCCGCCAACATCGACGACCTCCAGGCCGTCGAAGGCGTGGGCGATCTTCGTGCGCGCGGAGTTCGCGAAGGCTTGTCGCGACTCGCCGAGTCGAGCATCCTCGAGCGCTACGTCTGACTCAGTCCGTGGGTGTCTTCGGCGTCGCGGGCGTCGGCGAGGCGGGCGGTGCTGTTGGAGTCGGTATCGGAGTGGGGGCGACCGGCTTGGGTTTCGGCCTCTTCAGCAGCCTGAACTCCGTACCGCTCGGTTCTCCACCCAAGGTGGCGACGCGCAACACATACGTACCTTGAGACGAGAACGCATTGCCCGGGCTGCAATTGGTGCCCGAGCCACGGCCACTCCACGTAGCGGGCACGACAGTCGTCCAGCCGGGGGCGACGCTGACGGGCTGGGTGAGCAGCGACGACTTGCAGACGCTCGAGTCCCAGACGGCGCTGTCGTTTGACTTGATGATCGCGACGAGCTTGGACTTGTCAGGTGTGAGCGTGCAGGGGGCTGTCGCGGTCGTGCTCACGTTCAGATTGACCCTGACGACGCCGCCGGCGAACTGATTGACCGGCACGGCCGGCTTGACCACGATCTTGTCGATGTCGCAGTTGCCCGTGCCGACCGCTACCTTCGCCACGGTCGCCCCACCTTTGGGTTTCGGGTCTTCGGGCGCCACCGACTGGGTGGCGGGGGTGGCGGTCGTCACCTTCGTGGTGGGTTTCGCCTGATTGCCCGTCGGCTCAGGATCATTTTTCAGCAGCTGGACTGCGACCCATACGGCAAGGAAGACGACCGCGACGGCAAGGAGGCGTCGGCGCCAGAAGGTTTCGCGGGACGGGCCTCGGCTGGTTCGTTGCGCGGGGCTCACGGGTGCCAGGCTATCTCCGACCATGCCCGTGCGAAGATCGACGCGCCATGAATGCTGCGAACACTGAGCTGACCACGCGCGAGGTCGCCGAGTTTCACCGTGCCTGCCTGGCTTGGTTCGACATCCATGCGCGCGAGCTTCCTTGGCGAGGCAATGTGTCGGCGTGGTCGGTGATGGTCTCCGAGTTCATGCTCCAGCAGACGCCGGTCGCTCGGGTCCTGCCGGTCTTCGAGCAGTGGATGGCGCGCTGGCCCACCCCCGAAGCGCTCGCGGCTGAGGCGCCCGGGGAGGCCGTGCGGACGTGGGGCCGGTTGGGTTACCCGCGGCGCGCCTTGAGGTTGCACGCGGCGGCGCAGGCGATCGTGGAGCACCATGGCGGCGTCGTGCCAGACGACATCGACGCCTTGCGCGCGCTGCCCGGAGTGGGCGACTACACCTCCGCGGCCATCGCGTCTTTTGCCTACCAGCAGTCGCACGTCGTGCTCGACACCAACGTGCGGCGGGTTTTTGCGCGTGTGGCGGGCGGCACGGCATACCCCGCGTCGGCGGTCTCGGCCGTCGAACGGCGCCTTGGCGAGACGCTCAAGCCCCTCGAGCGGGCGGACCGCTGGGCCATCGCTGTAATGGAGCTGGGAGCACTGGTCTGCACGTCGACGTCACCCGACTGCCCTCGCTGCCCGGTGCGCGACATCTGCCGCTGGCGTGCGCTCGACTATCCGGCCTACGACGGGCCGCCGCGGCGCGGTCAAACATACGCCGGCACCGACCGTCAGGTGCGTGGCAAGCTCTTGGCGGCGCTGCGTGATCACGAAGGGCCCGTCACGATCGACGTTCTCGACGCGACATGGCACGAGGCCGCCCAACGGAGGCGCGCGTTGGACAGCCTCGTGGCCGACGGCCTGGTCGAACTAGTCGGGGACGACCTCTACGGCCTCCCGACCTAGCCCTCCCCGAACTGCGCTGAGAGTGACGTTCTGGTCGCGACACGCCGTGCGTGTCGAGCCAAAACGTCACTCTCAGTGGAGTGCGGTTGGTACTACTCGGACGTTGCCGCTTCTACAGCCGGCGGGACGTCAGGGAACTCCTCGCTGAGCCCTTCGGTCAGCTCGAGATCAGCCTTGGCGGTGCCGTGGAAGGTGAACTTCGCCGCAGCGCCTTCACCTTCGACGCCGACCAAGATGATCTGCCCGGGGCGCACCTCGCCATAGAGGAGCTTCTCGGCGAGGGTGTCCTCGATCTCGCGCTGGATGGTGCGACGCAACGGGCGCGCACCGAGCACGGGATCGAAACCACGACGGGCCAGGAGGTCCTTGGCATCCTGGGTGAGCTCCAGGCCGATGTCCTTGTCCTTCAGGCGACCCTCGACACTGCCGAGCATCATGTCGACCATCTGGATGATCTCGTCCTGCGTGAGCGGCGGGA
>JAOPXA010000024.1 GCA_025965395.1 Nocardioidaceae bacterium
AGAGCCGCCCGTGGTGGAGGTGTCCTCAACGGCGAGCACCCGGCGCCCCGCGACATCAGGGCCCTCGATGCGGCGCTGCAGCCCGTGCGCCTTCTCCGCTTTGCGCACGACGAAGGCATCGAGGCGACGACCTTGCGCGGCGGCCTGGTGCATCATCGCCACAGCGACCGGGTCGGCACCGAGCGTCAGCCCGCCGACGGCGTCGAAGTCGAGGTCCTTGGTCAACTCGAGCATCACCCGACCGATCAGCGGCGCCGCATCAGCATCGAGCGTCACGCGACGCAGATCGACGTAGTAGTCAGCTTCCTTGCCCGACGACAGGGTCACCTTGCCGTGCACCACTGCCTTGGCAGCGATCTGGTCAATCAATTGGTCGCGGTCACTCATACGCCCGACTCTATTGCGTGGTTTTTGCCGTCGCGCTGACGAGGTCGCCGAACACGACGTTGCGGTTGCGCGTGTGGAAGAGCTCGGAGCACGTGAGCAGCGTCAGGACGGGCTTGGATGCCGTGTCGCTGCGCGTGAGCGGATCGGGCTTCAGCACCCAACCAGCCGTGTAGTCGACTGTGCGATCGGTGCCGTTGTCGCGCAAGGAATAGACATATACGTGCGTACGCGTTTCGATTTCGACCTCGTCGCCCTTGCGAAGCTCGGGGAAGTCCCGGAACGGCTCACCGTGCGTCACCCGATGGCCGCCGACGACGAAGTTGCCGATCTGCCCGGGGAGCGCACCCTTCTCGTACCAACCGACCCCAGACGACAGCGATTTCTTGCTGAAGGTCCTGTTGATCGGCACGTCGAACGTCTTGCCGAAACGCGGGATGCGCAGCAACCCGACGGAGTCTCCGTCATCTTCCTTGGCCCAGCTCTGCTGGATCTCGGTCTTCACCTGGGCCTGGGCGTGCTTGGCGACGATGTTGGTACCGAAGTACTGCCATCCCACATAACCCAGGAAGCCGACGCCGGTGAGGATGAGGAGGACGCCGAAAGCGCGGACGAATCGTCGTGCGTTTCCGCGGCGATGCCCACCACCGGACGATCGTGTCATGGCTCCCCTGCCCCCGCCCATCGCACATTCGGACAAACAAAATTGCCAGATAGTACAGACAAGGCCCGCGTGAAGACCATATTATCGACGTATGCAGACCAGGTGAGCTTTTTAGCTCACTCCTGTTGTCGCCCCATCCTTTCACCCCCCGAGAAGGATGGGGCGATCTGCGTCTCAGCTGAAAATGGTGTCCGAGAAGCGCAACACGATGCCACCGGCTACCGCGACGAACCAGAGCGACACGATCAGTCCGTGCCAGTTGGTCAGGAATCTGGTGACGCCACTATGGGGCGCCCATGACTGGAAGTTTCGACGCGTGACGTACACGAAGATCGGAATGACCATCGACCATACGACCATGCAGTAGGGGCAGAGGAACTTGATCTCGAAGAGGCTCTGGTAGATCAGCCAGTGCACGAACACGGCACCGAGGATCACGCCGACCTGGAATCCGGCCCAGATCCACTCGGGCAGGCGCACCTTGCTGAGCACGAGCACGCCCATGAAGATCACGAGCGGGAACGTCATCAGGCCGATCAAGGGGTTGGGGAATCCGAACACCTCGGCTTGGGCCGACTTCATGATGTTGCTGCAACTGATGAACGATCCGACGTCGCAGTTGGGCACGTAGTCAGGGTTCTTGAGGATCTCGAGCTTGTCCCACGTCAGCGTGAACGCGGCGATCAGACCGATCGCGCCACCGATGAACAGCAGCAGGCCGAGGGCGAACTGTGTCGGGCGCTGCGGGGCGGTGGTCGCATCGTCGACCTCGAGAACTGTAGTCACGGAGACATCGTAGTTTGTCGACGCAATTCCAGAGCCGATCAGGCCATGAACCCGACCGGTTTGTAGGTCACGCCCGGGAAGACCTTGCTCGTGTTGACCGCAGGGAAGCGTCGCCTCAGGATCTCGGCGATGACGTTCCGGTAATCGGTGGTCACCGCGAGGTCACCATCGACCTGCTTGCCGATGCCCAGACCTGGCCACGTTCCGTAGTAGCCGCTGTTCTTCAGGCCCGCACCAGCCACGAGCACGGCACTGCCATAGCCGTGGTCCACGCCGTGAGCACCGTTCTCCTGCAGCCGGCGACCGAACTCGCTCAAGGTCACCAGCGTGACGCGATCCGCGTGCGCGCCAAGATCGGTGAAGAATGCGGCGACGTTGAGCGACAGCTGCTCGATCTGGTTGGCGACGTTCCAGTTGAGGCCCGTGTGGTGGTCCCAGCTACCGAAGTCGACCGCGACGGCCTTGACGCCGGAACCGGTCTTGATGGCGGCGGCGGCGTTCTTCAGGGCAGCCGCGAGCTCGCCGTTGGGGTATGTCGCGCCGTTGGCGGGGCCCTTCTTGGCTGCTGTCGCGAACACGTTGGACCGGTCGGAGACCTTCATCGCGTTCATCGCGGCGTGGCCGAGTGTGTCCGTGCGCTTGCCGTACTGCAGCTTCAGTCCCTTGACGAGCCGACCATGCATGCGCGGGTCGTCGGCCCAGGGCAGGCTCAGGTCGGTGAAGTTGTTGGCGGCCAGGGTCGGGGCGGGGCCGAACATCGAGGTCGGCGTCAACGCGGTGCCGAGCTGGAGTGCCTCGAAAGGGTCGTTCGCAGGCGCGAGCCCGCCGACCATACGGTTGATCCAGCCGACGCGAGCCGATGATCCTGGGTCGGCGTCCTCGACGATCTCCATGGCCTCGAAGTGGCTACGGTTGGGTGCCGGGAGGCCTACCGAGTTGATGACGGCGAACTTCTTGGCGTTCCAGAGGGGCAGCATGGCTGCGAACTTCGGGTGCAAGCCAAAATAGCTGTCGGCCTTGAGCAGCTCGCCCTTCTCCACCGCCGTACCGGGGCGCGCTGAGTAGTAGGCCGGCTCATGGTGCGGCACGACCATCGACAAGCCGTCGGCTCCGCCACGCAACGACAGGACCACGAGCACGTTGCCGTTTTCCGCGCCATAGACGGTCGACGTGAGCACGTCGCCAAACATCGAGGTGACGACACCCGCCATCGTGGCCACGCCAGCGGTCTTGAGGATCGACCGGCGCGTCATACCGAAGTCGGAGCAGCCAAAGTCTGTGGAGTCAGTCATCGCAGCATCGCCTTCGGTGCGTTCATGATCGTGCCTCGAATGAGGCCGTATTTCCATTCCTCGACGTCCTTGGCCGACGTGTAGACGCGCGATGGCGGCTCGTCCAGCATCGACGCGACGGCTTTGCGTACGTCGACGCTGGCCTTGGTGCCCAGGAGCATACGTGCTTGGTGGTCGGTGATCTGAGCGAGCGTCCGTGGCCACTTCTTCGGCAGGAAGGTCGTCCGCTTCGCCTCGACGACGTTCTTGGTGTCCCACCAGCCGGCGCCCAAGGTGTAGTGGATGTTCCAGGACCGCAGGATCCGCGCGGGCGATGCCCAGGTCGTCGAGACTTCGGGGAATCCATCTGGCCGCGGCCAGCGGAATTGGTGCTGGCCCATGCTCGCGCACATCCAGGTCATCTGCCGTGCGAAAGCCTTGTCAGAGGTCGGCCGAGTGGGACGAATGCCCAGCACGCGGGACGAGTTGATCAGGTCCTCGACGGGGGTGCGGATCTTCTTGCGTGCTGCGCGCTTGAAGTCGCGATGCTTGATGAGCGCCTTCAACGTCGCCTTGATGTCGGTGCCGGAGCGTAGATAGGCCTTCTTGACCGCCTTGACGATCGCCTTGGAGGGGTGGTCCGAGACGAAGCGCACGCACAGTCGCTTGGCGATCCGCTGGGCCGTCGAAGGATGGTGTGCGAGGTACTTGAGGTAGGCCTGGACGGCACGGCGACCATCGGGCGAGCTGTTGGCGTGGGTGAATCCCAGCACCGAGATCCTGCCGGTGTAGTGGTCCGAGGGCGAGTATGAGGCGCGGAATCCGTCGAACACCTCGACCTTGAACCCAGTGAGGATGCGTGCCGAGTTCTTGACGTCCTTCTCGGTGTAACCGGCGGGGCGTCCCACCGTGAACAGCTCAAGCAGCTCGCGACCGAGGTTCTCATTGATACCGGTCTTGACGTTGTTGGAGTTGGTCAGCCAGCCGGACATGGCGGGGTGCACGATCGCGTGCTGGAGGAGAGCGGTGAAGCTCGTGAGGGCGTACTTGCGGATCATCGTGTCGTACGAATAGCGCCACGGCGTCGAGCGGTCTTCGTAGGCGGGGATGTAAAGGAGGTTCGACCAGAAGTCGGACATCACCTCGTGCACCTGGCGGCGCGTGACGATCTTGCGCGACAAGGTGAAGGAGACGAAATCGCTGCCGTACTCCCAAGCGCTATAGCGCTCCTTCTTGATGTTGTCCCACACCGTGGGTGCGCTGTCGTGCAAGCGAGGGAACCACGACGCGATTGCCTTGCCTCGCGCGTCGCTCACCTTGCTGGGCTTCAACTGCTTGGCGAACCACTCGTGAGAGCCCCCGGCCTTGCGGATGTCCTTGACCAGGCTGGCATTGTCGCCGATCGAGAAGCGGCTGGCGAGGTTGTAGTCGGCCGCTGAAAGATCGTGAGGCGGCGCGTAAGCGGCCACGGCAAGCTCGGTCACAAATTTTCCCCCTGTGCGCAACTCCGGGCGGAGCGCACGACAAGACTAAGCGCAATCGCAGGCGCTCGTACGCGGTTTGGCCCCCGAAGTT
>JAOPXA010000163.1 GCA_025965395.1 Nocardioidaceae bacterium
GGTGGAGTGCCCGCCAAGGTCATCGGCACACGACCGGCGCAGGAGCCGCGATGAGTGCTGCGCCTTCGACGCTCGCGGTGGTCATCGTCAACTACAACACGCGCGAACGCACCCTTGAGTGCATCGAATCCGTCGCCGCCCAACGCATACCCGGGTGCGAGATCGTCGTGGTCGACAACGGCTCTACCGATGGGAGCGTCGAGGCATTCCGCACGGCACGGCCCGAGATCGTCGTGATCGATGCCGCCGACAACCTTGGCTTCGCGCGCGGGGTCAATGTCGGAGTGGCGGCCTCGACGAGCGCGTACGTGCTGCTGCTCAACCCCGACACGACTGTGCTGCCGGGTGCGCTGGAGGCGTTGCTGGAATTCGCGATCGCCCAGCCGGCCCACGGCGTCTACGGCGGCCGCACCTTGCGACAAGACGGCAGTCTCGATCCCAGCTCCTGCTGGGGTGCGCCGTCGCTGTGGTCGCTCTTCTGCTTTGCCACGGGCCTCTCCACGGCATTCAAGAGGTCTGCCGTGTTCGATCCAGAGTCCCTCGGGTCCTGGCAACGCGACACCGTGCGTGAGGTGCCCGTGGTCACCGGTTGTCTGCTGCTCGCCCGGCGGACTGACTGGGACCAGATCGGCGGCATGGACGAGCGGTTCTTCCTGTACGGCGAGGACGCCGAGTTCTCCCAGCGCGCCATCGCCAAGGGCTTTCACCCGGTGATCGTGCCCCAGGCCACGATCGTTCACGACGTAGGCGCCTCGACCGGGTCGAGCGGATTCAAGATGTGCATGGTGATGGCGGGCAAGACGACGTTCCTGCGCCAACAGTGGCGCCGCCCTGCGGCCACACTGGGCGTCTTCTTCCTGCTCGCAGGCACCGGGTTGCGGACGCTCCTCGAAGCGGCCGCGCGCGGCCGCAAGACGAAGTCGTGGACGATCGTCTGGAAGCGCCGTGCCGACTGGCTCCCGGGTTATCCACGCGCGGAGGCGACGTTGTTCGGTCGCGTTCCCGCCGCGGAGCTCAACGCATGACCCGGCCCCTGATGATCGAGGCCGAGCCCGCTTTTCGTACGGAGTTCGCCAATCCCTACAACGCGCGCCTCTACCGTGCGATGAGCTCGGCCGACGTCGTCGTGCGTGATCTGAGCTACTGGCGCCTTCTGACGCGCCGCACCGACATCGTGCACCTGCACTGGCCCGAGCTGACCTTCCTCTCGGGATCGCGCACATCGGTCCATGCCGCGCGACTGCTGTTCTTCTACCTCTTCTTGCGCGTCGCCAAAGTGCGCGGCACCAAGCTCTTCTGGACGGTGCACAACGTGACGCCGCACGAGGAGCGCTCCACCGCGCGCCTGCGCGCGCTTCACCAGCGCCTCCTGCTGGGCAACGTCGACGCGATCCTGGCGCTCACTGCGGACGGCCTCCAGGCAGCGCGGCTTGTGCATCCGAAGCTGCGGGAGGTCCCTGGATTCGTCACCCCGCACGGGCACTACCGCGACTCCTACGATCTCGGGATCGGACGTGACAAGGCCCGCGAGGTGCTCGGGGTGGATCCGTATGTCCGCCTTGTGCTGTCGCTGGGGCAGATCCGGCCCTACCGCAACATCCCACACCTCATGAAAGTCTTCGGCCGTTTCGATGACCCAGACGCGCGGTTGGCCGTGGCCGGCAGGGCAGCTCCCGCCGAGCACGCGGCTGAGCTGCGCACCGCTGCGGAGGGTGATGCTCGGGTGACGCTCGAGCTGTCGTTCCTCGAAGACCCACGCATGGCGTGCTGGCTGCGCGCCGCGGACCTGGTTGTGCTGCCGTACCGCGCTATCCAGAACTCAGGTTCGGCGATCCTGGCGATCTCGGCCGACCGGCCGGTGCTGGTGCCCGACCTGGGAGCCATGCGTGAGCTGGCCGACCAGGTCGGCCACGACTGGGTTTTTCTCTACGACGACGACCTCGACGAGGAGGACCTCAGCGCCGCGCTCGACCTCGCCACGTCGCCGGATCGGCCGCGCGCGCCAGACCTCGCGGCGCTGGACTGGGAGGCGGTCGCCGCGTCCACGGTCGCCGCCTATCGCGAGGTACGCGGCGCCTGACGCCGGTGTCGCGCTCGTCAGACGCGCGGGAGCCCCTCGAAGTTCTTCTGAGCGAGCGCCGTCACCTCGGGCAGCTTGGCGAGGATGTGGCGGGACACGGCCGACCGGTCAGCGAGGATGCGCTCGACGGCGAGCTCCACGCGATCGGCTAGGCCGTCGCCTGGCTCGACACACAGGTAGGGCAGCTCGAATATCGCCATCAGGCCCTCGACTTTGCCTTGGGTGGCGAGCGTCACCGCGGGCACGCCCTTCATGAGCGACATGATCGCGAGATGCATGCGTCCGGTGACGGTGATCGTCGCCCGCTCCGCGAAGCCTCGGACCTCGGCCGGGAGCAGGACGTCTTCGACCAAGGCGATTCCCTCGGTGCCGCCCTCGGCATCGAGCGCGGCGAACACGCGGCGACAGGCGGCGAGGTCGTCGGGGCCGTGCTTGATCACGTGCGGCAGCAGCACGACGCCGAGACCTCGGGCTTGGAGTGCGCGGATGATGCTCACGTAGGCGCCGGTCTGGTCGGAGGCGATCAGTCCGGAGACGTTGACGAGGGCAAGGCCACCAGTCGTGTCGATCTCCGCGAGCGTACGGTCGGCGCGTGCGGGGTCGGCGCTCTTCGCCGCGAAGACGATGTCGGCGCAGGTGACGGCGTTGAGACCGTCGCGCTCAGCGCGTTCGGCCGACAGCGGGTCGCGGAGCAGCAAACGTACTCCTGCGTGGTCAGCGCTGCGGAGCATCGCACGAGCCTGGTCGTGCGCCTTGTCGTTCCAGCTGAAGCCGAGGACGCGCGTGTCGATGCCGGCCGAGGCCGCGCTGCGGGCGACGATGGCCCGGCTCGTGGACGCCCTGAAGTTGTAGGCGCCGTCCATGATGTCGGCGCCGACGATCGAGACCGAGGCGGCGTCACCGAGCAGGGCCTTGAATCGGCGTAGATCGCGCACGAAGCTCGGCAGCCCGCCATAGAGCAGGGTGCCGAGTGAAATCAGTTGCACGCGGTGGGCGAGTTCAACCGGAATGCGGAAGTCGCTTGGATAGCGGCTGACCACGGTGATCGGGCCGGCGACGTTCTCGAGGAAGGCTCCTACCAGTGCGGCATCGCCGATGTTGCCAGCGCCCGGGGGCGCGATCAGGATTGCCCGCGTGCCGCCACTCATACGCCGTGTGCGGGCGAAGACTGCCGAGGCTCCGACGGACAGCAATCTCGGGTTCTTCAACAACGGGGCGGTGTGCTCACGCACCGCCTTCACGAGGGAACGCCCGCGCGCACGTAACTGACTCACTGCACCACCGTCTAGGACCCGACTCGTCGCGCTCAGCATACGGTCCGCGCGATCGTTCACCCAAGGCGCACGATTCTCGCGCTAGAGAGATAGTTGCAGGTGAGTTACTATTTCCGGTGACCTGTGTCATTACCCCGGCCCCTCTACTCGCCGGCCCCTGCTTGCGAGCGACCTCTCAGGAGATTGCTGTATGACGACCCCTGCCACACCGGCCTACCCCGACAAGATCGATGCGGCGGTCCTCAAGATCGCCGGCGTGGTCGTGCTTGGCGCGGTCATGTCGATCCTCGACATCACCGTCGTCAGCGTTGCGCTGCCGACCTTCCAGTCGGTGTTCGACACGTCCTACGCCACTGTCGCCTGGACGATGACGGGCTACACGCTCGCTCTTGCCACGGTCATCCCGATGACCGGCTGGGCAGCCGACCGCTTTGGCACCAAACGGCTCTACATCTTGGCGCTGGTGCTCTTCGTCGCCGGCTCGGTGCTCTGCGCATTCGCCAACACGATCGGCATGCTGATCGCGTTCCGCGTGCTCCAGGGACTCGGTGGCGGCATGCTCATGCCGCTCGGTATGACGATCATGACGCGTGCTGCTGGACCCGACCGGATCGGGCGGCTCATGGCGGTGCTCGGCATCCCCATGCTGCTGGGGCCGATCAGCGGACCGATCCTCGGCGGCTGGCTTATCGACACCTTCAGTTGGCACTGGATCTTCTTGATCAACGTCCCCATCGGCATCGCCGCGATCATCTACGCACAGATGGTGCTGCCGAGGGACTCGCCGAGCCCGAGCGAATCATTCGACTTCGTCGGCATGGCGCTGTTGTCGCCGGGTCTGGCCGCGTTCCTCTTCGGCGTCTCGTCGATCCCCGAAGCAGGCACGTTCTTCGCTCCTCGTCCGTTGGTCGCCACGGTCATCGGCATTCTGCTGATCATCGCGTTCGTGTTCCACGCCTTCCGGCCCGAGCATCCCTTGCTCGATCTGCGGTTGTTCAAGAACTTCCGTCTGACGATCTCGATCATCGCGATGTTCATGTTCATCACCGCCTTCATGGGTGCGGGGCTGCTCTTCCCGAGCTACTTCCTCCAGGTGCGCGGCGAGTCGACGCTGATGGCGGGGCTGCTGATCGCGCCTCAAGGCATCGGCGCCATGATCACGATGCCGATCGCGGGGGCGTTGACCGACAAGCTGCCGGTCGGACGCATCGTGCCGTTTGGCCTCGTGCTCATCGCCATCGGGTTCGGGGTGTTCACGCAGGTCGAGGCCGACACGTCGTACATGGTGTTGATGTCTGCGCTGTTCGTGATGGGCCTGGGCATGGGCGCCACGATGATGCCGATCATGACGGCATCCCTCAAGTCGCTGACGAGCCACGAGGTGGCCCGCGGCTCGACCTTGCTCAACATCGTCCAGCAGATCGGCAGCTCGGTGGGTGCGGCGCTCATGTCGGTCGTCCTCACCAACGAGATCCAGAAGTCGGATGCGGCCGGAGCGGCGATTGCGTCCAACTTCGACCCGACCGTGGCCGACAACTTCTCGCCGGCTTACTTGGCGCAGGGGTTCATCGATGCTGCGGCGGCGTTCGCCACGACCTTCTGGGTCGCGCTGGTGCTCATCCTGCTGACCTTCATCCCGGTCTACTTCCTGCCGCGCAAGCATGAAGAGTCGCACCTGCTCGACGACGACACGGGCGCCGCGCCCCCGGTGATGATGCACTAACCCCCTTAACCCGAAATCCGTGGGTTTGGCACCGTACGAGCACCTCGTACGGTGCGCGACGCACGGATTTCGTTAGGGTGGCGCAGGAGCAGGCTGACCTAAGGAGACACTGTGGACGAGCGTGGCGTGGCGTATGAAGAGATCGACGGGGTAGCGCACATCGTGCTCGACCGGCCCGACGCGTCCAACGCGGTCGATCTGCCCGCGGCGCGAGCGTTTGGTGCGGCCGTCCGGCGTGCCGAGGAGAGCAACGCGGTCGACGCGATCTTGATTGCCGGCAACGGCAAGCGATTCTGTGCCGGCGGCGACGTGGGTTCGATGGCGGCGGCCGATGATCAGACGGCCTACCTGCGCGAGCTTGCAGACGTCTTCGACCGCGCGCTGCAGCACCTCGCCGTGGTCGCCAAACCGGTTGTGGCCGCCGTCCACGGGGCGGTTGCCGGGGCGGGCATCGGCGTGATGCTGGCTGCCGACCTGATCGTGGCCGACCGCGCTACGAAGTTCCTGACCGCATACGCCGGCATCGGTCTGAGCCCCGACTGCGGAGTTTCCTACTTGTTGCCGCGCGCGATCGGGCAAGCTCGGGCGCTGGAGATGGCGATCGGCGGCCGCGTCTTGTCCGCTGACGAGGCCCTTGCGTGGGGTCTCGTCACGGCGGTCGTCGACGAGGACGTACGTGCCGCCGCACACACGCGCGCCGCTCGTCTGGCATCGGGCCCCACATTCGCTTATGGCGAGGCGCGACGGCTGATCCGTACGTCGTGGGAGGGGACTCGTGCCGAGAGCGGCGCCGACGAAGCCGAGACGATCGCGCGGGCCGTCGCTTCCCCGGCGGCGAAGGCCTTGATCGACGCGTTCGTCAACCCGCCCGCCCGCTAGCCCCGCCGACCTCCGCTGGCGGAACCGATATGGTCGCTTTTCGGACAAAG
>JAOPXA010000174.1 GCA_025965395.1 Nocardioidaceae bacterium
GACGAGGTACTGACCTCGATGGGTCTGCCCACGGACCACGCCTACATGTCGTTCACGGAAGCCGAGATTGCCGGCGTGCCGGTGACCGTGTGCCGCACCGGCTACACCGGAGAGCGCGGGTATGAGCTCGTCGTCCCGTCCGACAGCGCACCCAGCGTGTGGGCGGAGATCATGCGCGCGGGGGAGGCGTACGAGATCCGGGCCTGCGGGCTGGCTGCACGCGACACGTTGCGCACCGAGATGGGCTACGCGCTCCACGGGCACGAGCTGTCGATGACCATTTCGCCGGTCATGGCGCGCGTCGGCTGGGCCGTGGGCTGGAAGAAGCCACACTTCTGGGGCAAGGACACACTGGAGGCTCAAAAGGCGGGAAACACGGTGCGGCTCACGCGCGGACTTCTCGCTCAAGGACGAGGCATTCCGCGGCCCGGCATGACGGTTTCGGCAGAGGGTTCAGTGGTCGGAGAGGTCACGTCAGGAACGTTCTCCCCGACACTGCGCCAAGGCATCGCACTCGCGCTGCTCGATCCCACACAAGCGCTCGGCGACTCCGTTACAGTCGACGTGCGCGGCCGACAAGAGGTGTTCACCGTTGTGGCGCCGCCATTCATCTCACCATCGGTGAAGGAAAGCTAGGGGCACCTCATGGCGTGGACATGGACGTTCGAAAAGGCCGACGGCACCGCGATCGGTTCGTCGGAAGAGTTCGACAACCGCAGCGATGCGGAGACATGGGTGGGCGAGAACTTCGGCGAGCTGATCACCGAGGGCGTCGACCAGGTACGTCTACGTGAAGGCGAGCGCGAGGTCTACGGACCGATGGGCCTGCACGCCGAGTAGCAGCACGAACTAGTAGCGCTCCTGCAACTTTCCGCCGCGCTTGATCTGCGGCTTCGGAAGGCGGAAGCGACGCAACTGCGTCGAGCGGAGCACGGCGTAGCGAATGGCTCCCTTCGTCGACACGTTGGGGAAGCGCGCCTTGAGCTGGCGACGCAGGCCGAAGATCATCAGGCTCTCATCGATCAGGACACCGACGATCGTGGCGGACCACACGGTGAAGACCGCGACCTTGGCCCAGTCCGCGGGCACGAAGCTCAGCACCAAGATCACGACGAGGAGCGGCAGAAGGAACTCGGCGTAGTTGACGCGGCGGTCGATGAAGTCGCGGCAGAAGCGGCGAACCGGTCCGCGTTCGCGATCGGGGAGGTTCTTCTCGTCGCCCGTCTCCATCGCGGCCCGCATCTTTAGGCGGGCCTCATTGCGTTGTGAACGGCTCTTGCTGCGTACAGCCTTCTTGTCGACCGGCGCGGTCATCCGCTGCTTGCGGGCCGCTTCGGCTTCCTTGCGGCTTGGCGTGGGACGCCCCTTGCCGTCGGGGTCGATCGAGTTCTCAGTCACCTGCGTGAGCCTACCCGTAGGCTAGGTGGCATGAGCATGTGGAAGCGCGCGACTCGGCTGTTTCGCTCAGAGAGGGCAGCGGGCGAGGTCGATCGAGACGAGCTGGAAGACAGCTACCGCAAGCAGGTCCAACTTCTGCAAAACGTACGCCGCGGAGTTGCTGACGTCGCGACGAGCCGCAAGCGCGTCGAGTTGCAGATCACGCAGTTGGGTCAGCAAGGTCAGCAGCTGCAGGTGCAGGCGCAGGCCGCCCTCGACGACGGCAACGAGAACGCTGCACGCGAGATCCTCACCCGCAAGGTAGGGCTCGAGAAGATGGCGGCCGAGCTCACCGACCAGTACACCGCCCTACGCGGCGAGGAAGACAAGCTCTCCGCGTCCGCCCACAAGCTCCAGGCTCAGGTCGAGGCGTTCCGCAACAAGAAGGACACCCTGACGGCGCGCTATGCCGCAGCCGAGGCTCAGACGCAGATCCAAGGCGCCTTCACCGGCGTCGCCGCTGAGGTCAGCGAAGTCGGTCTGGCGATGAAGCGCACCGAGGACCAAGCCAGGGCCATGGAGGCAAAGGCTGGAGCCATCGAGGAGCTCGTCGCCGAAGGCATCCTCGATGACGGCACGGCCGCTTCGAAGTCAGAATCCTTCGACCGCCAGTTCGATGCACTCTCGGCGCAGACCGACGTCGAAGCGCAGCTCGAGGAACTCCAGGCCGATCCCTCTCGTTCTGAAGAGAAGGGAACCATCGAGGGAGACGACCGTGGCTAGGACAAGATTCCGCAGCGACCGCGGCCTCACCGCGCGCATGGGAGCGGTTGGTCTCGGGCTCGGAGCGCTGTATGTCGCCTTCGGTGCGGTCCTGATCTACTACTCTGGCAGCGCCCTCATCGGGCTGGTCATCACGATTGGTCTCGCCTGGGGCCAGTGGTACTTCTCCGACACCCTCGCCCTGAAGTCGATGGGCGCCAAGGTCGTCGCGCCAGAGCAAGCGCCCGAGCTGCACGCGATGATCGACCGACTCTGTGCCCTGGCGGACATGCCCAAACCACGGGTTGCCGTGGCCGTGACCGACATGCCCAATGCGTTTGCGACCGGTCGCTCGCCCAAGCACTCGGCGGTCTGTGTCACGACCGGCATCATGCAACGCCTCGACGCCGACGAGCTGGAGGGCGTGTTGGCTCATGAGCTTGCCCACGTCGCCAATCGCGACGTCTCGGTGATGACCGTGGCGTCGTCCCTGGGCCTGCTCGCCGGTTTCCTGATGCGCTGGGGGATGTTCTTCGGCGGCGGCCGCGACCGCAAGAACGGCGGCCCAGGGTTCCTCGTGGTGTTCCTGGCCAGCTTGGCCGTCTACTTCATCAGCTTTCTTCTCACGCGTGCGCTCTCGCGTTACCGCGAGCTCAGCGCGGACCGCACCGGCGCCTATCTGACCGGCCGACCTTCCGAGCTCGCGTCGGCACTCGTCAAGATCTCGGGCGACATGTCTCGCATACCCAACAGCGACTTGCGCGACGCACAAGGCGTCAGCGCATTTTTCTTCGCTCCCGCCATCACGCGTGACTCGATGGCCAACCTGTTCTCGACCCACCCGCCGTTGCAGCAGCGCCTCGATCAGCTCGCCAAGGTCTCCGCAGAGCTCGGCTCGGCTTAGCGGCCGGTCGTGGGATTCTTCGACGCACTGCTGGGCCGCAGCAAGCCGCCCGCGGCCAATCTCGACGTCCTGTTCGCCCTTCCGCAGGCTGTGCTGACCCTGCAGAGTGCCGGTTTTACCTTCACCGGCGTGGGGTCGGTCTGCTACCGGGCTCCCGAGGGCGCGGCGTTCGCCTCGCTCGAGAAGGACACGCGTCAACTGATCGATGCAGACGAAGGCCCACCGGCGGAGCAGGTGCACGACGCGCACGGCTTCACCTGGCTCGTCAATCGGCATGAGCCCTACGACGTCTCTGGCCTCGTCACCGAGATCCACGCGATCAATCGCGGACTGGAGGACGCGGGATTCGGCGCTTCGCTGCTGTGTTCCATGTTCACGTTTGCTTCGCCGACTGGATCGCCCCTCGGGTTGGTCTACCTCTACAAGCGCGGCTCGTTCTACCCGTTCGCTCCGTTGGCCGATTCGCGGCGAGACAACGGACTCGAGCTGCAGGTCCGGGGCTTGGTGGCCGATGAGGTCCCCATCGAACCTGACTTGCAGCGCTGGTTCGCCGTGTGGGGCGCCCCGGGAATGGCCTGACCGTCCTGGCCGGACAAGATGGGGCTCATGCGCGTCCTGATTGCCCCTGACAAGTTTGCCGGCACGCTCACGGCGGTCGAGGCCGCCGAATCGATCGCCGAGGGTTGGCGCCGCCGCTCTCCTGACGATCACCTGACCTTGGCGCCGATGGCCGATGGCGGGCCTGGTTTCGTGGGCGTCGTGCATGCTGCGCTGGGCGGCGACATGCTGGCAGCGACCGTGCGCGGGCCGCTGGGCGAACCCGCGCCGATCACGCTGCTCAAGGCGGGCGACACGGTCTACGTCGAGTCCGCTCAGGCGTGCGGTCTCGACCTTGTCAGCGAGAACCGGCCCATGGACGCTTCGAGCTTCGGGGTGGGCGAAGCAATCATGTACGCCCTCGTGACGGGAGCCGGCAGCATCGTCTTCGGGCTTGGTGGCAGTGCCACCACCGACGGGGGAGCGGGCCTCTTGGCAGCGCTTGGTGCCACTGCTGACGTCCCACTCGACCGAGGACCGGCCGGGTTGCGCGGTATGACGACCTGCGACGTATCGCCCGCTGCGCGCGCGCTCGACGGCATCGACATCACTATCGCGAGCGACGTCACGATAGGGCTGCTGGGCATGTTCGGAGCCGCCAAGACCTTCGGCCCGCAGAAGGGCCTTGATGAGATGGGCGTGATCGACGTCGACGGGATCCTTGATCGTTTCGTAGTTGCCGCCTGCGGCGCGACGCCAACAGAGCGACGCACGGCGGACCTCCCAGGAGCGGGTGCGGCAGGAGGCGTGGGATTCGCGCTCCTGATGCTTGGCGGTTCGGTCGTCTCAGGTATCGAACTGGTTGCCTCCACGGTGGGGCTTGCCGCCAAGT
>JAOPXA010000254.1 GCA_025965395.1 Nocardioidaceae bacterium
ACACGAGTTTGTCGTAGTCGGCGTTGATGACGACCACGGCGGGCATGCCCCCGTGGACCGGGAGGACGTCTTCGGCGGGGTAACGCTCAATGAGTTGGCAGAACGCACGACCGAGTTTGTGGACGTAGTCGACGTCGGGGCCGATCTCAGCCGGGTCAGACAGGTATTGGTCTTGTTTGGGGGAGGTGAAGGCTTCGAGCATGTTCTTCAACATCGCGCCATCGAGGACGGGGATCAGGAACCCGCCCTTGATGAGACCTTTGTCGTTGGGTGCGTCCATCCAAAACATCGCATCTTTGCGGGCGGCTTTCTCCACTTTGGTGAGCTCGTCGCCTTGGACCTGGTCAGCCCACGCCGCGTCAATGACCTCGAGGGCGCGGTTCGCAGCCCGACGGAAATCCTCCAACGACAACAGGGCGGCCTTCTCGACCAGATCATCCTCAACTTCCCGGCGCTGCTCGACCGACAACATCTTTGGGAGCTTTCTCAGTGCCTGGGTGAGGGTGGTCATTTTGTCTTTCGACATCCCCAGCCGCACCAAAGCCTCCCGCGTCGCAGGCGCGACCCGCTGGAGGTCGTGGGCGAGCTTCACTTCACGCGCCGCCTGCGACAGACTCACACCCGTGGTCTGAGCGAGGAACGCCGATGTCGACGCAGCACCTTCCCGACGACCCACATGGGCCTTGTCCGCAACGACGGTCACATCGAGTTGCAGCGCCTGGGCCGAAGTAACCAGGCCCTGGAGGCTGCGGATGAGGTGGGCGATGTCACCACCGGCAAGATCCTCAAGACCCGCAGCCCGCGCAGCGTCGAGGGAAGTTTGAGCGGCACGCACATGCTGGATGACGTCCATACCGCTCACCTCCACTCATACCGCCGAACCCATTGTTCGAACGTATGTTCTAAGTGTAGTGAAGATCGACCCACCAGACAAGGGTTTCGGCGAAATTTCTGAAACTTTTTCGCTGCGGTTCCAACGAATTTCGTCCGGGCACACTTGTCCCATTATCAGGCTCCCACAAGGGTCCGACAGAGCGAGAAGTAGGTGATTTCGACCCTTCGACAAGCTCAGGGCAGGCCAAGCTCAATCCGCGGGAAGGGCAAGACAAGCTCAATCCGCGGGAAGGGTTTGACAAGCTCGATCAGCGGTGGGATCGAAGTCGTAGAGTTGACGACTGTGAGCGTACGTATCTTCGGAACCATGCTGGTGGCTTTGTCGCTGCTCGCGGCCTGCACCCCAGATGGCCCCGTCTCGAGCCCGACTCCGCAGCCCTCGACTGCACCCACGTCTCCCACGCCGCCGCCGAACCCGTATGACGGGCTCGGACAACCTACGCTCGACTCGGAACTTCTCGATGCCGCCACACGCGATGATGGCGAGGCGGTGACGTTGCTCGCTGCGGCCGGCGCGGATATCGAGACTCGGGATGGCAAGCGGCGCACGCCACTCCTCCTCGCTGTCACCGACGACAACCTCGACGCTGCGCGTGCGCTTGCCGCGCTCGGCGCGGACCCCGATGCATCGGACGATCAGCAGGACACTCCCTGGCTCGTCACGGGTGTCACCGGCAGCGTGAAGATGGCGCAGGTGCTTCTCCCGCTCGACCCAGACCTCAAGAAACGCAACCGGTTCGGCGGGATCTCTGTCATTCCCGCCAGCGAGCGCGGTCACGTCGACTATGTCGCGTGGGTCGTCAGCAACACCGACATCGACGTCAATCACGTCAACGATCCCGGGTGGACCGCGTTGCTCGAAGCTGTGATCTTGGGCGAGGGCACCTCACGGTGGCAACAGATCGTGACGATCCTCCTTGAGCACGGAGCGGACCCTTCGATCGCCGACAAGGACGGAGTGACCGCGCTGACACACGCCCGCCGCAAAGGCTTCGACGAGATCGCGGCGATCCTCGAGGCCGAGCAGACCAGCTAGGACCAGCGTGCTGCCAACGCGGCACGTGAACGGATGCCCAGCTTGGCGTAGATGTCGCCGAGGTGTTTCTCGACCGTCTTGGTGCTGATGGCGAGCTTCGCGGCGATGGCACTATTGCGGTTGCCGGCCGCGACCAGATCGGCGACCTCGACCTGACGGCTCGTGAGCAGTTTGGCGATCGCTGGGCGTTCCCCCGGCGCCCGCGCGGGGTGGTAGCGCTGGGCCAACACGATCCGACTCTCGACTCCCAGCACTGCGTAGACCGCGCGAAGGTGAGCCTTGACCGTCGATTCGCTCACGTAGAGCTCTGCGGCGATGGCGGAGCTGGTGAGTCCGGTCGCGGCGAGCATGGCGACCTCCTGCTCGCGAAGCGTCAGCGCGTCCCAGCCTCGTCCACGCAGGCGTTCGCTGATGCCTAGCTCGCGCATCTTCTCCGCCATTGAGCCCCGGATCGCGTGAGCGCCGCTCGCCTGGATAAAGCTGACCACCCACCTCAGCGACTCGTGAGCGTCACGGGCGTCGCCGGCATGTCCGCGGGCCGCGGCCGCCATGACGAGTGCTCGCGCGGCATCCACCAGCCCGCCGCTCGACTCAGAGCTGACCCAAGCCGACTGTGCCGCCCGCGCGCTCTCCTCGTGCAGACCGAGAGCGGTCAGGAGGCTGCTCTGCGTACGCTGGACGGCTGCGGTCACCACCGGCGGTCCGTCGAGGGTGGCGCACTTCTCGGCCCAGAGCGTCGCGGCAACGAGGTCGCCGTCGGCGATTGCGGCATTCGTGAGCATCTCGTATGCGTAGGGCCGATCGACGTATTGAAGACGATGCAGCGTGGCCCCGCCCGCGGCCCGCAACATGAGGTCGGCGGCCTCGCTGTGGCGACCGAGCGCGTGGAGTCCGTAGGCGGCGAGGACTTGCGATCCCTCGTCGTGCACGGTCTGCGGACGAGCCTCGCGGCACACGGCCAGGTGCTTCTCGAAGTGAGCAAGCTGGGCCATGTAGGCGTAGGAGAAGGCGAGCGAACCGTGCGTGATCAGGCGCACTGCGCCGTGGTCGAGGCGCTCAGCCCGATCAAGCAGGGCAAGGGCCGAGTCGCGGGCACCCTCAAGATCGCCTTGGAAGGCCAAGGAGCGGTGCTGGGTCTGGCGCATCCAGCTGACGGCCATGCTCGATCGCGTGTGCTTCTGTGCGCGGTCCGAGACGTCCCACGCTTGGGCGAGATCGCCGTGTGACATGTGGCGCTCGGCGAGGGCGAGGCCCAAGAACACATAGTCGGAGAGGTCTTGCTCGCTCGGGTCGTCATCGATCTGCTGGGCGGGTAGGCGGGTAGTGGGCCCGACGAACACCCGCGTGAGCTCGACGAATGCACGCGTCTGAGGACTCTCCGCGACGGTGGGGTTGTCCAGCATCTCGATGCAGAAGTCCTCGCCGGCCGGAGCGCCCAGCAGTGCGAAATCGTAGAACCACCGGGCACTCCACAGATTGGAGCGCGCGACCGGATCGGTCGTCGTGGCGAGCTGGGTCATCAGGGCATCCCGCGACGCGCGCTGAGGATGGTTGATGAAGCTCGAGAGGTCGAGTTCCACGACCCGAGCGTAGACCGTCGCCGGCCCCGGCGCAGCGACAGTGAAACAAAGGGTCAAACATTCTGAGACCAACGCGGCTGGGCCATGATTCGGAGCCGTACGACACAATGGTGGGGTGTCCAATCCCGCGCCGACAGAAGTCGAGCAACCCGAGTCCGACGTCTTCATCGACGTCGACAAGCCTTGGGTTGTCATCGTGTGGAACGACCCCGTCAACTTGATGTCCTATGTCGTCTACGTGTTTCGCAGCTATTTTGGCTATACCGAGGAGAAGGCCAAGAAGCTCATGATGCAGGTGCACGGTGAGGGCAGGGCGGTCGTCGCCAGCGGTGGCCGCGAGGAGATGGAGAGACACGTCCAAGCCATGCACGAGTACGGTCTTTGGGCCACGTTGGAGCGATCGTGAAACCGTTCAAGCGACGCAAGCGCGGAGGTCTTTACGCCGTCTTCGAGGAGAACGAAGCGCGCATGATCGTCAACCTCGTCGGCCAAGTCGTCGAGCTTCTTGCCGATCGCACCACACCTGAGGAGTCGAGCCCCGACCCGCTCGCCGCCATGGTGGGGATGTCGGGCCCAATCATGCCGCCTGAGGATCCAGTGCTCCAACGCTTGCTGCCCGACGCCTACCGCGACGATCCCGAAGAAGCCATGGAGTTTCGGCGGCTGAGTGAGCGCAGTCTCAGCTCCGCCAAGATGATGAACGCGGAGCTGGTCATGGGTTCGCTGCAAGAAGGCGGCCTCGACATCGACCGCGTCGAGACCGACACGCAGTCGGCCCGCATTGAGGTCGAGCTCAACGACATCGAGGTGCAGGCGTGGCTGCGGAGCCTCACCGACGTACGTCTCGCGGTTGCCGTGCGACTCGGGATCAACGACGAGGAAGATCTCATGCTGCTCGCCCAGTCTGATGATGAAGCGGTCTCGACGATGGTCGACGTCTACGAGTGGCTTGGCTATGTGCAGGAAACGCTCGTCTCTGCCCTTGACTGAGCTGGCCAACATGTGGGCTCGGCAGTCACGGACTGCAACCCTCGCTAGGATTGCCCGGTGCTGATCATCGACCGGACTATCCATGACGCGATCGTCGCTCATGCACGCCGTGATCACCCCGACGAAGCATGCGGGATCGTCGCCGGCCCGATCGGCTCCGACCTGCCGCTGCGGCACGTGCCGATGCTCAATGCCGCGATGTCGCCCACGTTCTATGAGTTCGACTCGGGCGACCTCTTGAAGCTCTATCGCGACATGGACGACCACAACGAAGATCCCGTCGTCATCTACCACTCGCATACCGCCACAGAGGCCTATCCGTCGCGCACCGACATCAACCTGGCCTCCGAGCCCGGTGCGCACTACGTGCTGGTGTCGACCCGTGAGACAGGCAACGAAGACGGTCCGTTCGACTTCCGTTCCTACCGCATCATCGACGGCGAGGTCACCGAGGAACAAGTGACCGTCGTCGAGACTTATACAAGCGACATGCTTTCCAACGAAGGGCAAAACTGATGGCGA
>JAOPXA010000275.1 GCA_025965395.1 Nocardioidaceae bacterium
GATCTTCGGTCGTGAAACACCTGTCGAGCTCAGCTTCACTCAGATCCAGAAGGTCTGAGCTAAGCCGCTCGTCACCACCTGATAGTTCACTTAAATCAAGGACCCGAAGTTATGCCTCCCAAGAAGAAAGTCGCTGCACTCGTCAAGGTGCAGCTCAACGCCGGTATGGCCAACCCCGCGCCCCCCGTGGGCACGGCGCTCGGCCCGCACGGCGTCAACATCATGGAGTTCTGCAAGGCCTACAACGCCGCCACGGAGTCACTCCGCGGCACCGTCGTGCCTGTCGAGATCACCATCTACGAAGATCGTTCGTTTACCTTCATCACGAAGACGCCTCCGGCGGCTGAGCTGATCAAGAAGGCGGCCGGACTCCAGAAGGGCTCGGCGACCCCGCATACCGACAAGGTCGGCAAGATCACCAAGGACCAAGTCCGCGAGATCGCCACGACGAAGCTCCCCGACCTCAACGCCCGCGACCTTGATGCAGCCGTCAAGATCGTCGAGGGCACCGCCCGTTCCATGGGCGTCACGGTCGACAAGTAGCACCCCCCAACAAATTCAGAAATGTGGCAGGGCACGCACTGGGCCCGATGCACCACACCTGGTCAACACGAAGGAACCAGCTATGACACAGCGCAGCAAGGCCTACCGCGAGGTAGCCGAAAAGATCGACAAAGACAGCGTCTACACCCCTTTGCAGGCAGTGAGCTTCGCCAAGGAATCAGGCAGCAAGAAGTATGACTCGACGGTGGACGTCTCGCTCCGCCTCGGTGTCGACCCCCGCAAGGCCGATCAGATGGTGCGCGGCACCGTCAATCTGCCGCACGGCACGGGCAAGACCGCACGGGTCCTGGTCTTCGCCACCGCCGCCAACGCAGATGCCGCTCGCGCGGCCGGCGCTGACTTCGTCGGCGCCGACGACATGGTCGAGAAGGTGACCGGCGGATGGCTCGACTTCGACGCCGTCGTCGCCACTCCCGACATGATGGGCAAGGTCGGCCGCCTCGGTCGCGTGCTCGGCCCTCGCAACTTGATGCCTAACCCCAAGACCGGCACTGTCACGACGGATGTGGCCAAGGCGGTTTCGGAGATCAAGGGCGGCAAGATCGAGTTCCGCGTGGATCGTCACGCCAACCTGCACTTCATCATCGGCAAGGCATCTTTCTCGGCCGAGCAGCTTGCCGAGAACTACGGCGCTGCGCTCGACGAGGTGCTTCGCTTGAAGCCTTCGAGCTCCAAGGGCCGTTACGTCCGCAAGATCACGGTTTCGACGACCCAGGGCCCCGGCGTGCCGGTTGACCCCAACCGCGTCCGCAACTACGCGGTCGACGACGAGTCGTAACACCTTCTGCAGCAGCGAACGAACATGCATGACGATGGTCCCGGCTCCGGCCGGGGCCATCGCCATTTCCCCGCCACCAATCACTCCGCTCGCGAGTCACGTACAGCGCGTCGCGAGTCGCTTACGGTCAGCGAGGAGTCGCTCAGCGTGGTTCGTGCACCGGGGTGAGATACATGAGTTCCGTACGGTCGATCGCGCTATCCCGCTCGCCAGCCAAAGCCACGCGACGCTCGTCGACCAGGTAGGCGTCGAGCCGCTCCTGCGACTCGAACTCGAAGATCTGGATCTCCAACGGCTGGTCGTCCTTGCCGTGAGTCCGGTATCGGCTGAGGATCGACCCGCCGTGCTCGCCGACAAGGTCGAGCACTTTGTCTTCATACGCGATGAGCTCGGTCTCTTTGCCGGGGCGTGGCCACAAGAGCGTGCAAAAGGTGATCGACATAGTTCGCATCCTAGGTTCGGATATGCTCGATTCATAGATCCGGGACGCACGTGTTCGTCCCGAACGGGGGAGTTCATGAAGCTTTACAAGATTGTGCTCTGCGCTGCCGCAGCGAGCCTGCTGCTCGTCGGATGTGGCGGCAAGGACGAGTCCGCATCGCCGAGCAAGAGCGTCGGCACGACGTTGACGCAGGCAAACTTCGTCTCCAAGCTTTCCGCTGCCCAGCAAGATGCCAAGACGAGCCATGTCTCGATGGCCATCGGCGTCGCTGGTCAGCAAATCAAGGCCGAGGGCGACCTCGCGGTGTCTGACAAGCCCGAAGAGACGGCCATGAGCCTGACGATGGATATCGGCGAGGCTGGCATGGGACCAGGCACGTATGAGATCCGCCTCGTCGACGAGATCATGTATCTCAACCTCGGCGCCATGACCGGTGACAAGTTCACCAAGGTCGACCTCAAGGACGCGACGAACCCCATCGCCAAGCAGTACCAAGGCACGGTCGACCAGCTCGACCCGTCGAAGACGCTCGCCAGCTTCGGCGACGCAGTCAAGTCGTTCACCAAGGCTGGTGAGCCGATCAAGCTCGACGGTGTGGACGCGCAGCCGTACGACGTCGTGGTCGACACCGCCAAGCTCAAGGACGCGGCTGCCGGCGGGGCTGCCGCGCAGGTCCCGGCCCAGCTCACGTTCACGTTCTTCGTGGGCCCGGACAACCTCCCTCGCCGCATGACATCGGAAGTCTCCGGAGCGAAGATCCAGGTCGACTACTCGAAGTGGGGCGAGCCCGTCTCGGTCAAGGCCCCGGCGGCGTCGGAGATCGCGGAGAGCAGCTTGCTCGACAAACTCCCTGGCGCGGCCGCCTAGCCGCACAGGCCCTACTCCCTCCCCATCCCCAAGATTTGGATCCTACACGCGTATCGAGTCGGTGAGATCGGCGTCTAGCTATCCACATCGTGGGGGATTTGGTCGGGGAGGCGGGCTGCCGTAGGATGGACAAGCCGAAGACCGCTGGTTGTCAGTCCGCAGGGATTGGACGAAGTGCCCGTAAGGGCGGCCCGCGCAGGAACCACGTATCGCCCAAGCATTCATATGCCCACGCCCCGTGCTCTTGCGCCGGGGCGTTTTTTCATTGAGCGGGTAGCCAGCTTCTTCGCATGACCGTATAGGGGTTGTCTTCAACAGCCCCGGAAGGAGAGCCATGGCACGCCCGGACAAGGCGGCAGCTGTTGCCGAGCTGACGGAAGCATTCCGCAGCTCGAATGGCGCCGTACTCACCGAGTACCGCGGACTCACCGTGAAGCAACTGCAGGATCTGCGTCGCTCACTCGGTGAAGACGTCACCTACGCCGTCGCCAAGAACACTCTGACCAAGATCGCGGCCAAGGACGCCGGAATCGACTTTGCCGATTCCTTGCTGACTGGTCCCACGGCCATCGCCTTCATCAAGGGCGATCCCGTGGAAGCGGCCAAGAGTCTGCGTGACTTCGCGAAGGCGAACGAACCTCTCGTCATCAAGGGCGGCGTCCTCGATGGGAAGCAGCTCTCGGTAGACGAGATCTCCAGGCTGGCAAACCTCGAGTCGCGTGAGGTCCTCCTCGCGAAGCTCGCTGGTGGCATGAAGGCAAGCCTTTCGAATGCCGCTGCACTGTTCCAGGCACCTCTGACGCAGATGGCTCGTTTGGTCGCTGCGCTCGAGGCCAAGGTCCAGGCAGAATCGCCCGCCCCCGCAGCCGACGCACCCGCGCCGGTCGCAGAAGCCACCGAGGCGGCACCCGCCGCCGACGAGGCCCCCGCCGAGGCAACCGCCGAAGCAGCAGAAACCTCGGACTCGTCCGAGGCAACCGAGGGCTAAAGCCCGAATCACTCGGGACCCCCTCGGGGTCTCTAACTAGGAAGGACGCCCATCATGGCGAAACTCAGCACCTCCGAAATTCTGGATGCTTTCAAGGAACTGACCCTGCTCGAGCTCAGCGAATTCGTCAAGGAATTCGAAGAGACCTTCGACGTCAAGGCTGCCGCTCCGGTCGCCGCTGCAGCTCCTGCTGCTGGTGGCGGCGCTGCTGCTGCTGACGAAGCCGCTGAGCAGGATGAGTTCGACGTCATCCTCGAAGCAGCCGGTGAAAAGAAGATCCAGGTCATCAAGGAAGTTCGCACCATCACGAGCCTCGGCCTCAAAGAAGCCAAGGACCTTGTTGAGGCCGCTCCCAAGCCCGTGCTTGAGAAGGTCAACAAGGAAGCTGCCGAGAAGGCCAAGGAAGCCCTCGAGGCTGCCGGCGCCACCGTCACGCTCAAGTGACGTAACGCTCGACTGCACCACCTCGCGAGGCGCTCGATCCCTACGGATCGGGCGCCTCGCCTGTTTCTCCGACGCAAACAGGGTCCGATTTTCAGGGCCAAGACCGCCTGATCTGTCAACGATATCGGGGGCTTATAGACCAGCCGAGTAGAAATTGTCAAGCACCCGACTTGCTTTTCCCTCGGCGATGTGACTAAACTAGTTCTTCGCACACCTTCCACGCTCTGGTCCCCTTGACTGGGGCGTTGTGGTGTGCCCGAAAATGAGACTTAAATAGAAAACCAGCGAGCCCTCGGAAGGACCCCTCTTGGCCGCCTCGCGCACTGCCGCAACCATTGCTCAGACAACCCCCCGCCGCATCTCCTTCGCAAAGATCTCAGAGCCACTTGAAGTACCTGAGCTCCTTGCACTGCAGACAGATAGTTTCGCCTGGTTGGTTGGCGACGATTCGTGGAAGGCCAGTGTCGAGAAAGCTCTCGAGAGTGGCCGCACGGACGTTTCGACCAAGTCCGGACTCGAGGAGATCTTCGAAGAGATCTCGCCGATCGAGGACTTCTCCGAGACGATGAGCCTGTCGTTCCGTGACCACCGGTTCGAGCCCGCCAAATACTCGACGGAAGAGTGCAAGGATCGCGACGTCACCTACGCCGCGCCCCTTTACGTGACCGCCGAGTTCATGAACAACGAGACCGGCGAGATCAAGAGCCAGACTGTCTTCATGGGCGATTTCCCGCTCATGACCGACAAGGGCACCTTCATCATCAACGGCACCGAGCGTGTCGTCGTGTCGCAGCTCGTTCGTTCGCCCGGTGTCTACTTCGAGCGCACGCCCGACAAGACCAGCGACAAGGACATCTACACCGCCAAGGTCATTCCTTCGCGTGGTGCGTGGCTGGAGTTCGAGGTCGACAAGCGCGACCTCGTCGGCGTTCGTCTCGACCGCAAGCGCAAGCAGAGCGTCACCGTGCTGCTCAAGGCGCTCGGCTGGAACGAGGCTCAGATCCTCGAAGAGTTCGGTCAGTATGAGTCGATCCGCGCGACCCTCGAGAAGGATCACACGGCCACGCAGGACGAGGCCCTTCTCGACATCTACCGCAAGCTGCGTCCCGGCGAACCGCCGTCGCGTGAAGCTGCACAGAACCTCCTCGACAACTACTACTTCAACTCGAAGCGGTATGACCTTGCAAAGGTTGGTCGCTACAAGATCAACAAGAAACTCGGTGTCGAAGAGGCATTCGACCACCAGACGCTGACGATCGATGACATTGTCGCCACGATCAAGTACATCGTTGCCCTGCACGCCGGCGAGCCTGAGCTCCCGACCGCTGCTGGCACGACGTACGTCGAGGCTGACGACATCGACCACTTCGGCAACCGTCGTATGCGCACGGTCGGCGAGCTCATCCAGAACCAGCTCCGCACGGGCCTTGCCCGCATGGAGCGTGTCGTCCGCGAGCGGATGACGACTCAGGATGTCGAAGCGATCACGCCGCAGACCTTGATCAACATCCGTCCCGTCGTGGCCGCGCTGAAGGAGTTCTTCGGAACATCGCAGCTCAGCCAGTTCATGGATCAGAACAACCCGCTCGCGGGTCTCACGCACAAGCGTCGCCTCTCGGCCCTCGGCCCTGGCGGTCTTTCGCGTGAGCGCGCTGGCTACGAAGTCCGCGACGTTCACCCGTCGCACTACGGACGTATGTGCCCGATCGAAACCCCTGAAGGCCCCAACATTGGTCTGATCGGTTCGCTCGCCTCCTACGCCCGTATCAACAGCTTCGGGTTCGTCGAGACTCCTTACCGCCGGGTCATCAAGGGCAAGGTCACCGACGACATCGACTACCTCACCGCAAGTGAGGAAGATCGCTTCGTCGTGGCCCAGGCCAACTCGCCGTTGACGGACAAGAACACGTTCGCCGACGACATGGTCCTTAGCCGCCCCCGTGGTGGCGAGGCCGAGTTGTTCGCCACCGACCAGGTCGACTACATGGACGTCTCACCGCGCCAGATGGTGTCCGTCGCTACTGCGTTGATTCCGTTCCTCGAGCACGACGATGCAAACCGCGCGCTCATGGGCTCCAACATGCAGCGTCAAGCGGTGCCTTTGATCCGCAACCACGCCCCGCTCGTCGGCACCGGCATGGAATATCGTGCCGCCGTCGACGCCGGTGACGTCGTCGTGGCCAAGGCGCCCGGCATCGTCAAGGAAGTTTCAGCCGACGCGATCGAGATCCAGCAGGATGACGGCTCCAACCGCGTCTACCGCCTGGCGAAGTTCCGTCGCTCCAACCAGGGCACCTCGACCAACCAGCGTCCGCTGGTGACCGAGGGTCTCCGGGTCGAGATCGGCACCCCGATCGCTGATGGACCGTGCACCGACGAAGGTGAGATGGCGCTGGGCACCAACCTGCTCGTTGCCTTCATGCCTTGGCAGGGTCACAACTACGAAGATGCGATCATCCTCAGCCAGCGGATCGTGCAGCAGGACCTCCTCACCTCGATTCACATTGAGGAGCACGAGGTCGACGCTCGCGACACCAAGCTTGGCCCCGAGGAGATCACGCGCGACATCCCCAACGTCAGCGACGAAATGCTGGCAGACCTGGACGAGCGCGGCATCATCCGCATCGGTGCTGAAGTCAGCAACGGCGACATCCTGGTCGGCAAGGTCACACCTAAGGGCGAGACCGAGCTCACCCCGGAAGAGCGTCTGCTGCGCGCCATCTTTGGCGAGAAGGCGCGCGAAGTGCGCGACACCTCCCTCAAGGTTCCGCACGGCGAGTCCGGCACGGTCATCGGTGTCCGCGTGTTCGACGCCGAAGATGGCGACGAACTGCCTCCGGGCGTCAACCAGTTGGTCCGCGTCTACGTCGCTCAGAAGCGCAAGATCTCTGACGGCGACAAGCTGGCCGGCCGTCACGGCAACAAAGGCGTCATCTCCAAGATCCTTCCGGTCGAGGACATGCCCTTCCTGCCCGATGGCACGCCTGTCGACATCGTGCTCAACCCGCTCGGCGTCCCCGGTCGTATGAATGTCGGCCAGGTCCTCGAGACTCACCTTGGGTGGGTCGCGAAGGCTGGCTGGAAGGTCGAAGGCAACGAAGAAGAATGGGAAAAGCGACTGCGGAAGATCGGTGCCGACGAGGCTCCGCCCAACAGCAATGTCGCGACACCCGTCTTCGACGGCGCGCGTGAGGACGAGATCACCGGTCTTCTCGCATCGACCCTGCCCAACCGTGACGGCCAGCGTATGGTCGGCCCGGACGGCAAGGCATTCCTGATCGACGGACGCAGCGGCGAGCAGTTCCCGGAGCCGGTCGCGGTCGGCTACATGTATCTGCTCAAGCTGCACCACTTGGTCGACGACAAGATCCACGCGCGTTCGACCGGTCCGTACTCGATGATCACGCAGCAACCGTTGGGCGGCAAGGCTCAATTCGGTGGCCAGCGTTTCGGCGAGATGGAAGTGTGGGCGCTCGAGGCATACGGAGCCGCCTACGCGTTGCAGGAGCTCTTGACGATCAAGTCCGACGATATTCTGGGCCGCGTCAAGGTCTACGAAGCCATCGTCAAGGGCGAGAACGTTCCCGAGCCAGGCATTCCCGAGTCGTTCAAGGTGCTCGTCAAGGAGATGCAGTCCCTGTGTCTCAATGTCGAGGTCTTGTCTAGCGACGGATCCGCTGTCGAGATGCGTGACGCCGAGGAAGATCTCTTCCGTGCGGCTGAAGAGCTCGGCATCGACCTGTCGCGTCGCGAACCAAGCAGCGTGGAAGAGGTCTGAGCTTCGGCTCGGGCCCTTCCCGCTCCCTTCACATTTTTGATTCTCAGATTTATTAGATAAGGGAAGAAGACCTACGTGTTAGACGTGAACTTCTTTGATCAGCTGCAGATCGGCCTCGCGACCGCAGATGACATTCGTACCTGGTCACACGGCGAAGTAAAGAAGCCGGAAACCATCAACTACCGCACGCTCAAGCCTGAGCGCGACGGCCTGTTTTGCGAGAAGATCTTCGGTCCCACCCGGGACTGGGAGTGCTACTGCGGCAAGTACAAGCGCGTGCGCTTCAAGGGCATCATCTGCGAGCGCTGTGGCGTCGAGGTCACCCGCTCCAAGGTGCGTCGCGAGCGGATGGGCCACATCGAGCTCGCCGCCCCCGTGACCCACATCTGGTACTTCAAGGGCGTCCCGTCGCGGCTGGGCTACCTGCTCGACCTGGCGCCGAAGGACCTCGAGAAGGTCATCTACTTCGCCGCCTACATGATCACCTCGGTCGACGAGGACGCGCGTCACCGCGACTCCGAGTCCCTCGAGAACAAGGTCGGCCTGGAGCGCGAGCGCCTCGAGAAGCGTCGCGACACCTCCGTGGAGGACCGCGCCAAGAAGCTCGAGGAGGACCTCGCCACCCTCGAGGCCGAGGGCGCCAAGGCCGACGCCAAGCGCAAGGTGCGCGACGGTGCCGACCGCGAGATGAACCAGCTCCG
>JAOPXA010000284.1 GCA_025965395.1 Nocardioidaceae bacterium
TCACGTCCACCTTGCTCACCAAGTCCGGAGCCACCAAGACCATCACCGACGGGCCGTACGCCGAGACCAAGGAACAAGTGGGTGGCTTCTACCTGATCAAGGCGACAGACCTCGACGAAGCGCTTGCTCTCGCCGAGCAGATCCCCCTCGCGTACGCGACCTTCGAAGTGCGGCCGATCGCGTTTCGGGCCGACGCTTGACCCAAGGTCCGTTAGACGAGGCGCTGACCCGATTGGCGCGCGAGGAGAGCGGTCGCGTGATCGCCCTCCTCGCGGGCCAGTTTGGCGACCTCGACCTCGCCGACGAGGCCGTCCAGGACGGGCTCGTCAAGGCGACTCAGGCCTGGCCCGAGCGCGGCATACCCGACAATCCGGCGGCGTGGTTGCTGACGGTGGCGCGCAACGCGGCGATCGATCGACTGCGCCGGACCGAGTCCGCATACCGCCGCACGATGGCAGCGGCGCCAGAACTTGTCGCTCCTATCGAAGAGGATGAGGAGGGCACCGTGCTGATCCGCGACGACGGGCACGTCGGCGACGAGCACCTCCGCCTGATGCTGCTGTGCTGTCACCCGGCGCTGGATCGCGATGCGCAAGTGGCGCTCACGCTGCGCCTGGTCGGTGGCCTGACGACGGCGGAGATCGCGTCGGCATTCTTGATCCCCGACGCCACCTTGGGGCAGCGGATCGTGCGCGCCAAGCGCAAGATTCGCGATGCACGCATCCCGTTGAGCATTCCGGCTCAGCTGGACGAGCGCATTGATGCCCTCCTCGGGGTGCTCTACCTGATCTTCAACGAGGGCTACCTGAGCCACGAAACCGAGGCGGTGGTGCGCATCGACCTCGCCGACCAGGCTGTCCGGCTGACCTCGCTCGCCCATGACCTGCTTCCCGGGAACGCCGAGGTCGAGGGCCTGCTCGCGCTCGAACTTTTCCACCGGGCCCGATTCGCCACCCGCGCGGACGAGGCAGGAGATCTTGTCTTGCTCGAGGATCAAGACCGGACGCAATGGGACCTCGGCCTCATCGAGACAGCAAACACGGTGCTGAGCTCGGCGCTGGTTCGGATGCGCCCCGGGCCCTACCAGTTGCAGGCGATCATTGCTGGCCAGCACGCCAACGCCCGCACCGCCGCGGAGACCGACTGGACCGCCATCGAGCGCGCCTACCGCCAGCTCGCCCAGATGACGGACTCGCCCGTCGTCGCGCTCAACCACGCCGTCGCCGTGGCGATGGCCGACGGACCGAATGCCGGACTGGCGCTGCTCGACTCGCTCGACGGGCTCGAGCGCTATCACCTCTTCCACGCGACGCGCGGCGAGCTGTTGTTGCGCGCGGGCAGGCCTGCGGATGCGCGGGCGGCGCTCGAGCGGGCGCGGGCGCTCACGTCCAACCCCGCCGAACAGCGTCATCTGGATCGCCGGATAGCGAAATGATCTGATCCACATTGCTTGCCCGCGCCGCCCAACGGGTACGGTCGACGCATGGCTCGACTTGGTGGGATCGCGACGCGCGCAGAGGCGCTCCTCGGCGTAGGGGTGGTCTCGACCATCCCCGTCGCCGGCGGCGAGATCTGCACGACCACGCGCGTCCGCCTCACCGATGGGCGCAGCGCGGTCATGAAGACGCGCCCGAACGCCCCCGCCGGATTCTTTCCCACCGAGGCCGAGGGGCTTGCCTGGCTGGCTGAGCCGTCCGGGTCGCCGGTGCCTCCCGTGCTTGCCGTTGACGAGGAATGCATCATCGTCGGCTGGGTCGAGCCCGGTCGCCCGACGAGCGATTCGGCCGAGACGTTGGGCCGCACATTGGCCGGCATCCACAGCTCCGGAGCCGGTTGCTTCGGCGCGAGCCACGACGGTTTCATCGGCCTTGCCCCGTTGCCCAACAAGACGTGCCCGGACTGGCCCGAGTTCTACGCGTCGCGGCGCGTGATGCCGTACGTCAAGGCGGCCGTCGACCGCGGCGCTCTCACGTCCGACGAAGCCCGCGTGATCGAGACGCTCATGCGCAGCATTCACGGGTTCGCGGGCACGGACGAACCTCCCGCGCGCATCCACGGAGACCTCTGGTCGGGCAACATCGTGTGGGGCGCCGATGGCACCGCCTACCTCATCGACCCCGCCGCGCACGGGGGTCATCGCGAGACCGATCTGGCCATGCTCACCTTGTTCGGCACACCTCACGTGCAGCGGATCATCGACTCGTACGACGAGGCGTCACCGTTGGCCGAGGGCTGGCAGTCGCGCGTGCCTCTGCACCAGTTGCATCCCTTGCTCGTGCACGCCGTCCTGTTTGGCGGCGGCTACGGTGCGCGTGCGGCAGCCGCGGCGCGCTCGGTGCTCGACGGCACCTCCGACCGGACCTAGAGGCACGCACTCAGGAATGTCTCAGGGTGAGTGGGCACACTAGGGGAATGCGCATCTTGGTGGTCGACGATGATCGGGCGGTCCGTGACTCCCTGCGCCGTTCCCTGGAGTTCAACGGCTACACCGTCGACGTGGCAGCAGATGGCGCTGAGGCACTTGCGCGAGTGCCGGCCATCAACCCTGACGCGATCGTCATGGACGTCATGATGCCGCGCCTCGACGGGCTCGAGACGACGCGTGCCCTGAGGGCCGCGGGCAACGACGTGCCGATCCTCGTCCTCACCGCTCGCGACGCGGTCTCCGACCGTGTCGATGGGCTCGATGCAGGTGCCGATGACTACCTCGCGAAGCCCTTCGCCCTCGAAGAGCTTCTCGCCCGTATGCGTGCGCTGCTCCGCCGCGTGTCGGTCGTCCCTGGCGAGGGCCCGGACGAACCACCGCTGCACTTCGCCGACCTGTCCCTCGACCCGGTCACCCGTGACGTGTCCCGCGGCGAACGTCGGCTCTCCCTGACTCGCACCGAGTTCGCCTTGCTGGAGTTGTTCATGCGCCGCCCGCGACGCGTCCTTGAGCGCTCCTTCATCCTCGAAGAGGTCTGGGGGTTCGACTTCCCCACGACGGCCAACTCCCTTGAGGTGTATGTGGGCTACGTGCGGCGCAAGCTCGAGGCCGAGGGCGAAGCCCGCCTGCTCCACACCGTCCGCGGCATCGGCTACGTATTGCGCGAGACGGCTCCATGAGTTCGGTGCTGACGGACGCCAAGAGCTATCTCTCAGCCCGACTCTCCCTTGCAGCCCGTGTCGCCATCATCACGACCGTCGCCGTCGGTCTGACCCTCGCCGCCGTCAGCACCATCGTCTACGTCACCGTCCGGGGCGAGTTCGAGCAGTCCCTCGACAAGTCGCTGCTGCGCCGCGCCAACACGGCCGCGACCCAGACCAACATCACCGAGCTCACCATCGCGGGCACCAACACCGCGGCACTCGTCATGGCCGACATCCAGGTCGCGGTCGTGCGTGGGGGTGACTTTCGCGTGTTCTCCAGCCCGAGCGCGCTCGACGCAAAGCCGTACATCGGCATCCACGAGCGCGAGGTCGCCCTCGGCTACACCAATCAATCCGTCCGCACCGTGACCCTCGCTGGACGCGAGCAGTACCGCGTGGTCGCGGTCAAGGCCGGGGATGGCAACGCACTCGTGCTGGCGCAGTCGCTCGAGAGCGCCCAACGCGCCCTGGCTCGGCTCTATCTCGTGCTGTGGCTGGCGAGTGCGGCCGGCGTAGCGGTCGCCGGCGTCACCGGCTGGCTCGTCGCGACCCGCGGACTCCGCCCCGTCCGCCGACTCACCGAGGCTGCTGAGCGAGTTGCCCGCACCGAGGAACTCACGCCCATACCCGTGTCTGGTGCCGACGAGCTGGCGCGGTTGACCACGTCATTCAACTCGATGCTTCTCGCGCTCGATGCCTCGCAGACCCGGCAGCGCCAGCTCGTCGCCGACGCGGGTCACGAGCTCCGCACGCCGCTCACCAGCCTACGCACCAATATCGAGCTGCTCAGCCAGTCGAGCCAGAGCTCAGACCGCAAGCTCTCGGCACGGCAGAGCAACGAGATCATGACCGATGTGCAGGCCCAACTGAGCGAGCTGACCACGCTCGTCGGCGACCTCGTCGAGCTCGCCCGCGAGGAGCCGCTCCGCCGCGATCCCGAACCAGCCGACCTCGCCGCCATCGTCGAGAGCGCTGTCGATCGCGTCAGGCTGCGCGCGCCCGGCCTCACTATCGACGTCACGTGCGACCACTGGTTGGTTGTGGGCGAGCCCCACATGCTCGAGCGTGCGGTCACCAACATCCTGGACAACGCCGTCAAGTGGAGCCCGCCGCTCGGCACCGTACGTGTCGTGCTCGCCGATGGCGTCTTGACGGTCGCCGACGAGGGTCCCGGCATCCGCGACAGCGACCTCCCGCACATCTTCGACCGGTTCTATCGCTCTCCCGAGGCTCGGACTCTTCCCGGCTCCGGGCTGGGGCTCTCGATCGTGCGCCGCACAGCAGAACGCCATGGCGGCACCATCGAGGCGACGCGCGGACCCGATGGCGGCACCATCATGACGATGAAGCTGCCTGGGTCGACGTAGCGTCAGCTGGTGCGACCGGTCGCGAAGGCGGCGTGCCGACAATCGGGGTACGTGCACCCCTCCGCGCTCAGCTCGCGGGGAAGCGGTGGCTTGCGGGTGACCCAGAGCGAATCCAGGGCAAGCTCGCCCAGGTCGTGCGGCTCAGGACCTTTGTCCGCCTGCACCTCGATGCGCGTGGAGGCGCCGAAAGGTCTGCGCTCCACGATCGTGACCGCAGAGTCGAGGCCGATCGCGTGATCCTGGAAATAGCGCAACATGTCAGGGTCGTCGTCGGAGATGCGGGCGATGTAGCCGGTCTCACCTTGCTCGAGCTCTGAGAGCCGCCAGGCGACGGGCTGGTGGAACACGCCATTGGCCGTCGGGATCGGGTCGCCGTGGGGATCACGCCACGGATAGCCGAGAGCGGCGTCCATACGTTCGACCATCAGGTTGGAGACAGCATGCTCCAGAACTTCGGCCTCGTCGTGCACCTCGTCCCAACCAAATCCGAGCGCGCGCACCAGGTATGTTTCGAGCAGTCGGTGTCGGCGGACCACGGACATTGCCTTCACACGGCCGGCTTTGGTCAGCTCGATAGCGCCGTAGCGCTCATGCTCGACGTAGCCGAGGGCGGCGAGCTTGTTGACCATGCTCGACACCGAGGACGGGGTCACGCCGAGGCCAGTGGCAACCTGCGCCGTGGTGGGGGAGAGCGTGCTGTCCCATTCGGTGATACCGAACAGGGTCTTCAGATAGTTCTCCACCGCAGTTTGGTCGCGTTCGACTTTCACCACACCACAGTACGCTGTATCGGCTCTCGGCCGTGCGCTCCGGGCTGAAGAATCGCGTGAACTCTAGTTGAAGACAGCGATTGCGGCTGCAAGGCCAGCGAATAGCGCCACGAAGACAACGAGCCGGACCGTGCCCAGTTTGAGCTGGTTGATCTCGGAGTTAGTCATGCCAAACTTTAACATGTGGGGCGCCTTGAGGGAATGTGTGTGATGCAAATCACTCTCGCAATATCTAACTACCGCTCTGAGGCCCGTCAATCTTTCTTTGCTGGGTCACAAGGCACTCTCAGCCACCTCTTAGGCGTGCAGGACAATCTTGTGACATGAGTGAGAACACGCCCGGATCGCAGACTCCTGACGATCCTTTCGCAGCAAAGCCGTACGTCCCCCCGGTCGCCGATCAGTCGGAAGAGCCCACCCTTGCGCAGCCTGCCGCCGCGGGCGTCACCGAGCCGACGATCGTGCAGCCGGCCGCCGAGGAGCCGACGGTCACCGTGCCGCGCGTCGAGAGCTTCGACGCTCCACCCCCGCCTCCTGCTCCCCCCGCACCCTCCGCGGCACCTGCCCAGCCTGACCTCTACACGCATCGCTACACAGATGCGCCGGCCTCTGACCCCACCGTGGCGGTCAACCAGCCGGCCGGATCGGACCAGCCACCGTTCCCACCCGTGGCTCCTGTCGAAGCTGACGGCCACAAGCCCCGCAAGCGCCGCGGCGGACTCATCGTCACCGGCGCCTTGATCGCCGGACTAGTCGGCGGAGTCGGTGGCGCCGCCGCATACGACGCGCTCAACGATGACTCGAGTGGCACGTCCTCGACGGTCAGCTCTCTGCAGAACGACGCCAAGCAGACGTCGCTGCCCGAGGGCACCGTCTCCAAGGTCGCGAGCACCGTCCTCCCCTCGGTCGTCCAGATCAACGTCAAGGGCACCTCGGAGGCCGGCAGCGGCACCGGCATCATCATCAGCAACGATGGCCAGATCCTCACCAACAACCACGTGGTCGAGGTCGCCGCCAACGGCGGCAGCATCACCGTCTCCTTCAACGACGGAACGACCGCCAAGGCAACCATCGTCGGCCGCGACCCGATCACCGACCTCGCCGTCATCTCGGCCGAGGGCAAGTCCGGTCTCACCCCGGCCACCCTGGGCACGTCCGACAACCTCACGGTGGGGCAAGAAGTTGTCGCCATCGGCTCGCCGTTCGGCCTAGAGAGCACCGTGACCAGCGGCATCGTCAGCGCCCTCAACCGCCCGGTGACCTCCTCGGACGGCACCGCCACCGGTACGAGCAGCGTCTTCCCCGCGATCCAGACCGACGCCGCCATCAACCCCGGCAACTCCGGTGGCCCGCTCGTCGACCTCGACGGTCGCGTCGTCGGCATCAACTCCGCCATCAGGACCAACTCCGACACCTCGGGTTCGGGGTCGATCGGACTCGGGTTTGCCATCCCGATCGACTTGGCCAAGCGCGTCTCGGCTCAACTCGTCAGGGGTGAGACCGTCGAACACGCACGCATCGGCATCTCGGTCGGCGACTCGGTGCAGGCCGATGGTCTGACGAGCGTCGGCGCCGAGGTCAGCAAGGTCACCGCGGGCAGCGCTGGCGAGAAGGCCGGCCTCAAGGTCGGGGATGTCGTCACCTCGCTCAACGGCAACCAGGTGGCCAGCGCCGACGGGCTCGTCGCGGGCATCCGCGCATACGAGCCGGGCACCAAGGTCACGTTGCAGTACACCCGCGACGGCAAGACCGAGACGACCGAGGTCACCCTCGACTCCGATGGCGGGCAGCTCTCCAAGTCCTAACCGCCTCAACTCCGCTGAGAGTGACGTTTTGGCTCGACACGCACGGCGAGTCGCGACCAAAAGGTCACTCTCAGCGGAGGGGTGAGCTTGGGGGCGCACTAACGTGTGAGACGTGTCTGTTTCGCCACGCAACCTTTCTTTCCTCGCCCTTGCGACCGTCATGTTCGTATGGGCGTCCGCTTTCGTCGCGATCCGCGGTATCGGCGACTCGTTCAGCCCCGGCTCGCTGGCGCTGGGCAGGCTCATCGTCGGCTCCATCGCACTGACGATTTTCGCGCTGCCCCGAGCGAGACCTTTCCCCCGCGGCAAGACCCTCGGGTTCATCGTCGGCTACGGCGTGACGTGGTTCGCGATCTACAACATCGCGCTCAACGCCGCCGAGACCCATCTCGATGCGGGCACGACGGCCCTGATCATCAACATCGGGCCGATCCTCATCGCGATCTTCGCCGGACTCTTCCTCGGCGAAGGATTCCCACCGGGCCTGATCATTGGCTGCGTCATCGCGTTCTCCGGCGTGGCCCTCATCGCCATCGGCGGGCAGACCGGCAAGCACGCCACGGTCACCACCGCCGGCGTCCTGCTGTGCCTGCTCGCTGCTGTGGCGTACTCGACCGGCGTGATCCTGCAGAAGTTCGTGCTCAAGTCGGTCGCGCCCCTTCCCGCGACCTGGATCGGCTGCATGGTCGGCGCGGTCGTCTGCCTACCCTTCGGTCCCGGCCTTGTGCGAGACACGGCCGACGCATCGTGGGCGCACATCGGCTGGGTGGTCTACCTCGGGCTGTTCCCCACGGCCATCGCATTCGTCCTGTTCGCGTATGTGTTGAAGGGCCTCAACGCGGGCCTCGTGAGCGCCACCACCTACATCGTCCCGGCGATCGTCACCTTGCTGTCCTGGATCATCCTCGATGAGACGCCTGCGGCGATCGCCTTCGTCGGTGGCGCACTGTGCCTCCTCGGCGTCGCCGTGACGCGGATTCGCAGGCGCATCGTGGCGCCGGCCGCCTGACGGGTTAGCCGAGCGCCACCGCTATGGCGGCCGCCACGTGGATCTGGGTCGTTGCAAAGACGGGCACTCCGACATCGGCCTGACTAATCAACAGCTCGATCTCGGTGCACCCCAAGATCACGCCCTCGGCGCCTCGAACGACCAGGTCGTCGATGACTTCGCCAAAGCGTTGACGCGATCGGCCGCGCTCGGAATCACCGGCTCGACGCCGTGGCGGGCCATCCGATCGCGACAGAACGCCTGAGAGGGACAGCCATCGCCGCTTCGATCAGCTTCACCGCGCGAGAATCTCCGTCACGAGGGTCCGGAGGATCGCATAGCCGTTTTGCGTCAAGATCGACTCGGCATGGAACTGCACACCCCGGAAATGCGCACCAGCCACGAGGTGGATGTCACCATCGGGATCAGTCTCGACGCTGATGCCGTCGGGGAGTCCCGCGGCGGGAGTGCGCGCCACGAACGTGTTGTAGAAACCAACGGTCTCGTCTCGGCCAAGAACCGGCAGCCTGCTCTGGGTGCCCTGGAAGACGATGTCCTTGAAACCCAGGTCGAGACCGATCTGGTGCGACAAGATCTGGTGGCCCAGGCATACAGCGAGGAAGGGGCGTTTCGTCGCCAGCAGCCGAGCCATGACCCCGTGCAGCTTCGCCATCTTGGGGTCGTCGACATCGCGCGGATCGCCGGGCCCGGGGCCCACCACGACGAGGTCGTAACCGTCGAGGTCGCCATCGACATAAGCGTCGTGACGGACGATGTCCGTCGTCATGCCGAGCACGCCGAACACGTGGCTGAGCATGTTGACGAAGTCGTCCTCGCCATCGACGATCACGACGCGCCTGCCGTCAAGCTCGGGCACGGGCGGCACGCCCGACTGATCGCTCAGCCAAAACTGACTCAGCCGCTGGTTGCGAGAACCCAGGGCAATAAGAACTTCGTCCTCGCGGGTGAAAGCGTCAAAGCCCTCGTCAGGGGCAGGTGCCGCCTCGACCAGACCGAACGCGCTGAGGATGCCTGAGGCCTTGGCCCACGTCTCGCTCGTCTCGTAGGCGGCATCTGAATCACGTACGAGTGTCGCGCCAGCCGTCACCTTGAGTCGGCCGCCAAGATCGATGTCAGCGGTGCGAATGAGGATCGGCGCATCGGCGACCTCGTTGCCGTCTGCGTCGCGACCGATGAGTGCAGCAACCGCCGCGTAGTAGCCCCGCCCGTGCTCTTCGTACTGCTTGATCAAGCGGCAGGCGTTCTCGACGGGGCTTCCCGTCACGGTCGCCGCGAACATCGAGTCCCTGAGCACGCGGCGCACGTCGAAGTGGGTGCGCCCTGCCAAGAGGTACTCGGTGTGGACCAGGTGGGTCATCGGCTTGAGGTAGGGCCCCAGGACGAGACCGCCTTCATGGCAGATGTCGCACATCATCTTGAGCTCTTCGTCGACGACCATGAAGAGCTCGTAGATCTCCTTCTCGTCCGACAAGAATTTCAACAGTTCGCGCTTGCGATCGGCATGCGTGGTCAGCCCGCGCAGGCGGAACGTGCCGCTGATCGGATTCATGCGCACCTGGCCGGCGTCGACACTGACATGACGCTCGGGGCTCGCGCCGATCAGGTAGCGGTCGCCCGTGAAGATGCAGAACGTCCAGAACGCCCCGCGCTCACGCTCGAGCAGGCGCCGGAAGACCGAGAGCGCCCGGTCATGGCCCCAGTCGGCGATCGTGGCGTAGTAGTTGCGGCCGATGACGAGATTGGCGCCTTCGCCATGACCGATCTCGTCCTCGATGACCCGCTTGACCATGGAGGCGTAGTCGGCATCGCTCGTCTCGAACCCACCGGGCTCCGACAAGGTGATGTCTTCGTCGGGCAGGAGGGCAAGGAGTGTGTCGACGTCGACCTCGACCTGGTGCTCAATCGCCATGGCCGAGAGCGGCGTGCCGTCTTGATGGGCGTCGAAGCCACGCTCGCGCACCTGGGCATACGGCACCAGAACCAAGCTGTCCCAGGTAGGGCCATCAGCCGGGGCGCCCGCGACAAGCGGAACCTCGTCGAGCGTCTCCAGATCGGTGCGCGTGCCACGAATCAAGGTCACGGTCGCGGAGTCACGAACCCGAATCAGCGCGAACGCCGAACCCGACGTGACGTCGTCGAGCACACTCATGGACGCAACCTTTGCAACGGGTGGGTGAGCCACGATCGTATCGCGCGACCGATGACACACAATGGGTACGTGCTGGACGATCTCGAGGAACGCGCTCTGGCGCTGATCGATCCGACCGCCTTGGCCGCCGATCTGACCGACCTGGTCAGCTTCGCCAGCACAGGCGGCAGCATCGGCGAGGCCGACATCCAGGCCTGGTGCGCCTCGCGGATGACCGATCTCGCCCTGTCCGTCGACCATTGGCCGATCGACGTGGCCGACCTCGCACGCGACGACGCATTCCCCGGCATGGAGGTCGAGCGGAGGAGTGCGTGGGGCTGCGTCGGGACGGCTCTGAGCATGTCACCGCTTGCACCGGCGCTGATCCTCAACGGCCATGTCGACGTCGTACCTCCTGGCGATCCGGACGCATGGGCCGCTGATCCGTGGGAGCTTCGGACCTTCGACGGTATGTGGTGGGGTCGCGGCACGTGCGACATGCTCGGCGGCGTCGCGGCCATCTTGAGCGCCGCCGACGCGGTACAACGACTCGGTATCACCCTGCGACGATCCTTCGCCCTTCATACGGTCATCGGCGAGGAGGACGGCGGCCTCGGCACCTTCGCTACGTTGCGACGCGGCCACCGCGGCGATGTATGTGTGATCGCCGAGCCCACCGCGCGCTCGATCATCGCGGCCAACGCCGGCGCCTTGACCTTCACCCTGGAGGTCGTCGGACGGGCGACCCACGGGTCGACTCGCGGGAGCGGCGTCAGCGCGATCGATGCCTTCATCACCCTCCAGGCGGGCCTCGCGGCGTTCGAGCGCACCCGCAACGACGTGCCGCACCCGACGTTCGAGGGCCAGGACTTGCCGTGGCCGTTGTCGGTCGGCAAGATCGCGGCGGGCGACTGGGCGAGCACCGTGCCCGACAAGTTAGTGGCCGAAGGGCGCTACGGCGTGATGCCCGGGGAGACCATGGCGCAGGCCAAGGTGGCCTTCGAACGGGCAGTTGCCGATATCTGCGCCGCCGATCCCTGGCTCAGCAGCCACCCGGCAACGGTGCGGTGGACCGGCGGAATGTTCGCCCCCGGAGACATCCATGCCGACCACCCGCTGGTTACCGATGTCGCGCGAGCCGTGACGGACGTCAGCGGCGAGGCACCCCGCATCACCGGTGCACCGTACGGCTCGGACCTGCGGTTATACGCCGCGGCCGGGATTCCCACGCTGCAGTTCGGGCCCGGCGACGTACGTATCGCGCATACGGCCGACGAGCACGTAGACATCGCCGATGTGCTTGAGGCCGCCCGGACGTATGTGCTGCTCATCCTCCGCGCCTGCCGCTAATCCTCACCGACGAAAGATGAGGTGTTGTGACCACCAGAGGGGCACAACACCTCATCCTTCGTCTAAGGGAGCGTGGCCGCGGGCACCAAGGTCGTGAAGTCGACGTATGACTGAGGGACCACGTCACCGGTGATCTCGAAGTCCACCGGCTGGATGCCGACGGGCTGCCCGTCCTTGAAGGTCACCACGCTCACCTGCGCCGTCCGCCGCAACTTGCTGCCGAGGGCGAACGCGTAGACC
>JAOPXA010000317.1 GCA_025965395.1 Nocardioidaceae bacterium
CGCGACACTCCACTCGGTAGTTGTCGAATGGCTGCGCGAGTTTGATTTCGCACTTGCTGCGCGCGACGTCGCTGCCCTCGAGCGTCTCTTTGTCGCAGACTCGTACTGGCGCGACATCGTCTCCTTCACCTGGGACTGGGGATTTGTCGGCTCAGCGTCGGAGATCGCTCGCAAGCTCGTCGCCGTGGCCGATGACATTCAGCCGCGAGACTTCCGGTTGAACGAAAAGTTCACCGCGCCGATGATCGTGACCAGGATCCAAGGAGAGGTCCTCGAAGGCTTCCTCGAGTTCGAGACACGTCATGGCCATGGCCGTGGTCTGATCCGGCTCGTACGCGATGCAAGCGCTCCCTCCGGATTCCGGGGTCATACGCTCCTCACCACCCTGCGCGAGCTCTACAACCGGGCCTTCATCGAGGAGCGACCCGAGGGACTCGGGATCGATCGCTCGGACACGCGGATGAACTGGCAGGACCTGCGCCGCAAGCGCACCGAGTCTTTCGAGGACCAGGATCCCGAGGTCTTGATCATCGGTGGCGGCCACTCGGGCCTGATGCTCGCCGCGCGCCTCGACGAGATGAATGTCGACACTCTGATCGTCGAGCGTTTCGACCGCATCGGCGACAACTGGCGAACGCGGTATGAGTCACTGGCTCTTCATACGTTGACGGACCTCTCGCACTTTCCCGACATGCCGTTCCCGCGACACTTCCCGGACTACCTGCCCAAGGACAAGCTTGGAGACTGGCTCGAGGCCTATGCCACGAGCATGGAGCTCAACTACTGGACGTCCACCGAGTTCCTCAAGGGTGACTATGACGAGGATGCGGAGCGGTGGACCGTCACGCTGCGGCGGCCTGATGGATCCATCAAGACGATGCATCCCTTGCACGTGGTGGTCGCGACCGGCGGAATCAGCGGCACGCCACATATCCCCAAGCTTGCGGGCATCGATGCGTTCGCTGGCGAGGTCTTCCACACCGAGAAGTTCAAGTCCGGTGCTGGGTATGAGGGCAAGAACGTCCTCGTCGTGGGCATGGGCACCAGCGCTTTCGACATCGCGTTCGATCTCTACAACCACGGCGCCAAGGTCTCGATGCTCCAGCGGACACCCACGATCTACACCACGATCGACAACGCCAGTGGGCTGTTCATGTACTTCAAGGACCCTGACCGCTCGATGGACGAAAAAGACGTCATTGCGCAGGGGGAGTGGCTTTACCCCCTGCTGATTCCGGCACTACAGGAGTACACGAAGTACACCGCCGAGATCGAGAAGGACATGACCGACCGGCTCGAAGCTGCTGGCCTTCGACTTCAGCAAGGGCGCGACGGCACCGGCTACCTCGAGACGTCGTGGCGCGCGGGTGGCCCGTACTACCTCGACGTCGGGTGCGGCGAGATCATCGCCCAGGGCAAGATCTCGATCATCCAGGCGGACACGGTTGACACGTATGAGGCCGAAGGCATGGTCACGAAGGACGGCGAGCACGTTCCTTTCGACACGATCATCCTCTCGACCGGGTATCTCAACCTGAAGGAAGACGTGCGTGAGTACTTCGGCGATGACGTCGCCGAAACCGTCGGTGAGATCACCGGGTTCGACGAGCAGGGCGAGATCCGCAACGCTTGGCGCCCGACCGCCCAGAAGGGCCTCTGGTTCATGACCGGCGGCTTAGGCCAGGGGCGACCCAACTCAGTGCCCTTTGCCGTACTACTCGCCGCCGCAGTTGACGGCATCATGCCCGGCTATCGAGGTAAATCTCCGATATCTAGATGATTTAGCGATTTATCTTGTTTTCCGTGTGATCCACGACATAGTCTGTGGTCTGAGAGTGCTCCGCGGGTGCGCTCTCACACGTACGCAATCCGTTGACAGAAGGGCTCGACACGACCATGGCGGCACTGGAAGCACACGAATACGGCACCGAGCAGTGGATCTCAGACTTCGGGTCCGCACTTGCAGCTAAGGACTCTTCCAAGTTGTCTGCACTGTTCTCCGAGGAGTCGTACTACCGCGACAACGTAGCCTTCACGTGGGACTACCGCCAAGCAGTAGGCAGCCAGCAGATTGTCGAACTCCTGCTGTCCGTTGTCGACGACATCATTCCCAGCAACTTTCGCCTGTCGACCGAATGGCCCGAGCCTGGACTGGTGGGCTACGAAGAGCCTTTGCTGCTTGAGTTCTTCATGGACTTCGACACGGCTGCTGGCGGGGGCACGGCCATCGTGCGAGGCATTCCGGACACGACCTCTCCGTATGGCTTCAGGGCCTTCAAGCTCTTCACCCGGCTCGAAACGCTGCGCGGGTTCGAACCTGGCGAGGCGTACACAGGAGGGCGTGGCTTCGAGGCAAAGCACCAGAAGGAGAACTGGCTGCAGAACCGCGAACAGCGTCAGTCGTACGCCGACCGCGAGCCGGAAGTTTTGATCGTTGGTGGCGGACACTCGGGCATGATGGCTGCCGCTCGTCTCGGCAAGCTCGGCGTCGACGCACTCATCGTCGACAAGAACGAGCGGGTGGGCGACAACTGGCGCAAGCGCTATCACAACCTTGCGCTGCACACGCCGACCCACATGGCTCAACTTCCGTACCTCCGCTATCCCGACCACTTCCCCGAGTACATCTCGAAGGACAAGCTCGCCAACTGGTTCGAGACGTATGCCGAGAGCCTCGACCTCAACTACTGGACGTCGACCGAGTTCCTCGGCGCGACCTTCGACGATGAGGCAGGCACGTGGTCGGCCACGATCCGCAAGGCTGACGGCACCGAGCGCGTGTTCCACCCGAAGCACATGATCATGTGCACCGGTGGAGTCGGCGGATTCCCGAAGATCCCCAACCTCCCCGGTCTCGACACGTTCGCCGGCGATGCGATGCACTCGTCGAAGTTCACCAGGGGCGAGGACTACGCAGGCAAGAACGCGATCGTGGTGGGCGTCGGAACGAGTGCGCACGATATTGCGCTCGACCTGTACACCAATGGCGCCAACGTCACGATGTTGCAGCGCAACCCGGTGGCAATTGTGAGCATCGATTCGGCC